>WFQT01000120.1 GCA_015486895.1 Anaerolineae bacterium | reverse complement strand
TGGCAGCGGACATCATCGGCTTCAAACTAGAAACCTTAGATTACAGCGGTTGCATCCATGATCCGTTAGCCGCCCTCACCTTTTGCCACCCCCAAAAAGTCGATTTCTCCATCATCAACGGGCAACTGCTCATCGAAAACGGCGAATTCAGCAGCTTTAACCCCCTGCCCATCATCCGGCGCCACAACAAGATCGCTCACGATCTACTGAAAACGGTGGTGTAAAGGCAAGCCCAACGCACAGGTATGACTTTTAAAATTCTTGTACACGGTGCCAGGAAATGAACCACAGGTTCCACTGATTACACAGATTAGATAAACCAAAAATCCGTGGCGAACTGTGCAATCAGTGGCTGGCTTTTTGATCCTGGCTCAGCCAATGCAAAAACAGTTGCCATGATCGTTTGCACACCACATAACGATAAAAACAAGAACGCTGATTACGCTGATTCTACAGATCAACACAGATAATTTTTAGAAATCTTCGTTAATCAGCGTTCATCCGCGTCATCAGCGTCCTATTTCCGAAGCAGTCGCCATGAGCGGGCATGCACACCGCATGAAAATGCCTTCCGTGCTTTTCTGTGCCTTTCTGTGGCTATTTTCGGAACAGTCGTCATGAGCTTCCACTCACCACATAACGACGAAAAAGATTTTTATACCCTTCCATGTTTCTCTGCGCCTTTCTGGGGCTATTATCGAAGCAGTGAAAAGCAGCCCTCTGGCAAACAACATTGCTCGTTACAACCACGGAACATCAAGCCAAGCACATACATTGCTCTCCCCCCATTTTTCAGGTATAATTGTTAGAGAAGGTTTCAATAGGGAGCTGGAGTCTGGTAAAAGCGACGTTTTAGGCTTGACCTATTGTCTTTACCGTAGATTACACGGATTAACACAGACTTTTCCTTGCTTTGCGACCCAAATCTGTGCAGTTATGTGTTTTTCTGTGGCTAAAATAAAACGCCAGAGTCCAGTAGGAGGATCGTGTACAAAGCACGGCGCTGTTTGCACAATAAACACAATAATGAAGGAGCTCCACTATGGCAGAGTTAGCAGGATTGTTAAGCAGTTCTCTTTTCTTGCTCATCGTCCTCTTATTCATTCTCACGGCGGCGATTAAAATCGTCCAGGAGTACGAGCGAGGCGTTATTTTCCGGTTAGGACGGTTGATCGGTGCCAAAGGGCCGGGACTGTTCCTTATCATCCCCATCGTGGACCGCATGGTCAAAGTGGACTTGCGTGTCGTGACGTTGGACATCCCCTCACAGGAAGTCATCACGCGAGACAACGTCACCGTCAAAGTGAACGCCGTGGCCTATTTCCGCATCGTTGACCCCGCCGCGTCGGTAGTCAAAGTCGTAAACTTCCGTTGGGCAACCATGCAGATTGCGCAAACAACTTTGCGTAATGTCATAGGACAGTCGGAATTAGACGAACTACTGGCCCACAGAGAGAAAATCAACGAGCAATTAGCTGAAATTATCGACTACGCCACGGAGCCATGGGGTATCAAAGTAGACACCGTCGAAGTGAAAGACGTCGAATTGCCAGCCAGCATGCAACGCGCCATGGCCCGTCAGGCAGAAGCAGAGCGAGAAAAACGGGCTAAGATCATTCATGCTGAAGGCGAGTACCAGGCATCCCAGCGGCTGGCAGACGCAGCCAGTGTCATCGCTACGGAACCGGCAGCCATCCAATTACGTTATCTACAAACCCTAACCGAGATCGCTACTGAAAAGAATTCTACCATTATCTTTCCAGTACCGTTAGAACTGATGAAACAATGGCTGGAAGGCACCACTCACGGCAATAAGAAGTAAACTTTATGGCTGCATTGACCCTACCGAAGGCCAGGACATACATCGCCGTTATCGGCAAAGGAATGCGCGCCGGCGACCCGCCTTTGCCTGAGAAAACAGTACACCTGGCTCGGGAAGTAGGACGGCTACTAGCCAAAGCAAACGCCATTGTCGTCTGCGGCGGCTTAGGCGGCGTCATGGAAGCAACGGCAGAGGGCGTAGCGGAAGCCAGCGGTGTCATCATTGGCATCCTGCCACAGGGGGACCGAAGCCAAGCTAACCCATACTTGACCTACGCTTTACCCAGCGGCCTCGGCTATTTACGCAACTACGTCGTGATACACAGCAGCCAGGCAGTCATTATGATCGGCGGGGGCAACGGCACTTTGCAAGAAGTCACAATCGCCCACGATGCTCAGCGGCCAGTGGTCATCTTGGCCGGCAGTGGCGGCTGGGCCGACCGGCTGCCGGCTCTGTTGCATAGGGACTACTTAGATGAACGCCGGGAAACAATAATCAAAGTCGGATACACCCCCGAAGAAGTCGTGTCCATCGCCTTGAACTTAGCAACAAAATCCAAACGACTGTAAGTGAACAAGCTTGGACACACACAACGCTAACAATCGCGATAAAGGAGAAATGTTAAAGAAATGAAGCGTTGGTCTTGGATGTTACCGTTCCTCGTGCTGGTGCTTATTTTGTTAGTCATTGTCTTTTGGTTCAAACCGGCACCGCAATTCTCACTGCCACAACCGGCGGGCACCTACATTCTTTATATTGAACCGGAGGCAGGCAAACAACCTGTTTTGGACGCCCTGAACAGCGCCCAGAACAATATCCGCATTGTCGTTTACAACCTGACGGACAAAGATGTCAAGCAGGCTATGAAGGACCTGGTGCAACGAGGGGTGACCGTCCGCCTGATGATTGAGGACAATCCGTACGGCGGCAGTTCCCGCAACATTGATGTGGGCAATGAGATGATGGCCGCCGGGGTAAAAGTCAAATGGTCACCAAAATTTGTCCGCTATTTGCACGAAAAGAGCATTATCGTGGATAACAAAGTCGCTTACATCATGACCGGTAACCTGACCACTTCCATGATGACCGCCAACCGCGAGTACATCTTGAGCACCGATATCCCGTCGGTGGTGAAAGAGATCACCCGTGTGTACGAAGCAGATTGGACGCGAGAGCGGGTGAACTTGCGCAACAGCGCCCTGGTCTGGTCACCGGATAACGCCCGGCCACGCCTTGTAGTCTACTTCCGCAACGCCAAACGGTCAATCTGGCTGGAAGAGCAAAATTCATCCGACCCGGAAGTTCTTTCTGTACTAAGCCAGGCATGTAAACGCGGAGTAGACGTGCGGCTGGTGACTAGCGTTCATTTCCCAATTGAAGACGATTACGATGAGCCAGGGCGGGCGCAGTTACGCAAAGCCGGTTGCCAGGTACGCTACATCGATTCGCCTTACGTACATGCCAAAGTGTTCGTCATTGATGGGAAGATGGCCTTTATCGGCTCGGAGAATTTGACCAGTAACTCTTTGGACAACAATCGAGAGCTGGGCATACCTGTATACGATCAGAGTATCGTTCAGAAGATGCAAGCACAATTCCTAACCGACTGGGAAAAAGGCCGGGAGGAAGCTGTCCCCAAGAACGCCTTAGCGATACCGCCGGAGGGCTACGTGGATCACCGGCAAGCAATGAAATACCTCTACCGGGATGATGTACCCATCCGCCTGACCGTCAAGTCTATTTACAAGAGCAACGCTGTAACTTGGCTTATGGGCGATAATGATCAGGACACTAATTTTAAAGCCGTCATTTTCCCCAGTGATTACAGCAAGTTCCCAGAGGAGCCAGCCAAGTATTTCAACGGTAAGACCATCCAGGTAACCGGGCTCATCAAGATCTATCGTGGCTGGCCGGAAATCATCGTCAAGCACGCCAGCCAGATCAAAATCGTCAATAAGTAGGGGCAAACACTCCGCTTGAGAGCAATTAGACCTGTAGGGCAGGCTGAACATCCACCCCACAGGTCCCAGCACCGATAGCAGGAGAAATCATGTCTAGTACACAATTCGACCTGTCAGAAATTGGCCAGACTCTTACCGACGCCGGTTGGGATGTATATATCGGCGATGAGATATCCGCCCGGCGCGGCAACGTGGCCGGTGTGTGGGAGCTATATGCCGACAAAGGCGGTCGGTTGCGCCTGCAAGTGACCCGGGACACGCAGTTACCACACAGCAAACGCACTGAAATGAATAAGCGTACTTATCGCATCCTACATGAGGCGAGAGAGATCATCAACATCTTCACCACCATGGAAAGTATTTCCGAGCTCCCGGAAATCCTGAAGGATCTTTCCAATTTAGCAACGCAGCCCTAAGCGAGGTTTTACCGTGTCCCCCGCCATGCCCCCCACCAAATCTCTTACACCAAAGCGTTGGCCTCTTCTGCCTCTTCTCGTCAGCTTGCTGCTTGGGGGAGTGCTGGGGGTCATAGGCACTAAGACCTTTTGGCCTTCGGAAGCTGCACCACCATTAGTTATTGCGACCGCCGCACCAATCCCCACCATGACGCCAACGGCCACACCGGGGCCAATCCTCGTTTACGTTAGTGGGGCAGTACGCTATCCAGCGGTGTACCGATTACCGCCAGGGAGCCGGGTGAATGCCATCATCAAAGCAGCCGGTGGCCCCACTACAGCCGCCGATCTGCGTCACTTGAACTTAGCCGCTCCTCTTGTGGACGGCCAGCAAGTGCATGTCCCCGCCAACAACGAAGTCTGCCCACCTTCGCCGGTAGCATTAGTAACAACCCCCTTGTCAACTATCACCAAGAAGGCAAAGTCAGATGGCAAAGTCGACATCAACCACGCCTCGGTGGTGGAGTTAGAAACGCTGCCAGGGGTGGGTCCGGCCATGGCAGCGCGCATCATTGCCGGCCGGCCGTACAGCAAGGTAGAAGATTTGAAACGAGTGAAAGGAATTGGCGACAAAACGCTGGAAAAGCTGCAGCCGTTCGTGGAAGCGAAATGATTGGCAAGACTTCAGAAGTCGCCCGCAATGACGAATACAGCTCAGTTCACGGCGAAAGTGCTGCCGGCGGCACAATGCGCAACGACTGCCCCGGCGGTTGCCAGCGGAATTCCAATGCCTTGCCCCCGCCTCGCTGGAAATAGTCAATACGCACAGCATGTTCACCCGCCGTCAGGTTGACCATCGCCCGTACCTGATTGACAGTATCCGGCTGTAAGCTCTCCCCCACCACTTTTCCGTTCAGCCGAAAACGCACGCCATCATCAGCATCTAATTGAAAGTGATAAATTCCTGTTTTTGGCGCTCGTAGCTTTCCCTGCCAGGTAACGCTGAACGGCCCCGGCCACGGCTCCTGCTCCGGCCAAGCAAAGAGCAGCAACCGATCCAACCGTTGGAAAACCGGCTCGCCGGCCCAGCGGTCACCTCGGAAATAGGAGCCAACAAGCCCTTGCGGCGGCAAGTCCAGGTGGAAAAACGCCCCCTGCGGGACAGGTACTAACGGCCCAGCGTCTGCCCCCCAAAGCAGTCGGGCAACACCTTGGCTCCCAGCCAATGACGCTTCCACCGACAAACGGTGCAAGCCGATAGCCAGGAACCGTTCCCCATTCCACGGTATGCCATCCACCATTATTTTCAGGTTCCCCTCACTGCGCAGGTCGTAATGACCGCTATGAGGTACACGCAACCTTCCCTCCCAGCGGGCACGAGCAGCATTGGTAGTACCGCCGGGTAAATCCTCCGGCCAGTGAAAATCCACCGTCGCGTCCTTGCGCCTGGATAGCAGCCGGCCATTAGCATCAAAATAACTACCGACTAAGCCGTGAATCTCTTCCGTATCCTCCGCGGGCACGCGCAAACGCCAGTAGAGGGGAACATGCCCCGGCCCATAAACCATCACCCCAGACGCATGGGGATAAAAAGTGTGAAAGTAATCCGCCACCTGCGCATCCGCCGCGTCCAGCAGCAACGTCAAGTTCCCAAATGCCGGCAGCGGCATGTCCAGCGCCGGGCTGATCATGCGATAAGGAGGATGGTCCATGCCGCCTTCCGGCAGTGGACGGTACGTTAGCACCCGCACCGGCGACCCCCAATAGAGACGTGGTGCCAGGTAAACGGTTTCACTGCGCGCTAACGCCGCTTGCACTTCTCGCGCGATGGCGTTTTCCGGTGCGTTAAAAGCCACTGCGGTGGTTGGTCGTCGGGCGTAGAGCGTGAAGTAAGAGTAGCCGTTCAACCACGTAGCCGCCGGAAGGGCAAGCAACAGCGCCCAGCTTAATCCTTTCCACAACCAGGCAGGACGGCCAAGCCAACAACGCAATGCGGCCCAGAGATTGGCAAACGCCTCCCCGGCTAAAAGCGCTACTGCCGGCAAGACGCCCAACGTGCGGTAAGCCTGGGGCGCTTCCCCGGCAGAGGAAAGTATCCCCCCTAACAACGTTATCACCAACCAGATCAGCAATAACCCTTGCCGGTGGTCCCGCCAGCGCCAAAGAGCATAGCCTAACCCCATGAGAAAGAAAAGCGCCGTAACGGTGTCCAGCATCGGTGCCCCGGGGATATTATGCCGTGGGTTGTGATCCCCGACGATTGTAAACATCTGCGCATGGCGGACGGTATTTTGCCACAACGGCTGCAAACTAACCTGTGAGGGCAAATGCAATGGCTTCGCTAACGCACGATACCACATCGGAGGCGGTGTTTGCGGCGAGTAAGCGCGTTGCATGTCGTTGAGCACGCTCACCTGACGCGATCGATTCAGGAAAGTAAACGGTTTGTGGACATACGTCATCGCTAAAGGCGCAAAAGTTACCCCCCAAGCCAGCCAAAACGCCAGCAAGCCAAGCCACGTCCGGCGCAAGTACCCTTTTTCTACCAGAACTCGATAGAGCAAATAGAGGAAAACCGCCGCTACCACCAAGCGGGAAGCTAAATACGTGTACATACCCAAGCCGAGGAAAACACCACCCAAGACGAAATCGCCACTGCGGCGGCTGCGGCTGCCACGCAACAGGAAATAGAGTGCCAATACCTGGAACAACGGCGGTGCGACTTCGTTCCACCCCCAGCGGCTCAGATGTGCATGCCAGCGACTTACAGATAAAAATAACGTCGCCGACAACGCCGTGGGCGGGCCGAAGAGATCCCGGGCAAAGGGGTAAAACACGAATAACAGCAAAATCCCCGGCAACAACGACGCCAGCTTCAATGTAAAATAACGAACGCCGAAAAGCTTGAAGAGGCCAACTAAGTAATAAGCGTACATAGTCGGCGTTTCAAACCAGCCGGTGCCAAAAGGTGAATCCAAGTGCCCTTCCAAGATGTGCAGAGCATCCAACGCAGCGTTGCCCTCATCCACAAAGAGACCCGGCGGCAGTTGGTTCAGCCGGTAAAGCCGGAAGAACAAGCCAATTGCCAGAACAACCAGCAACAACCCTAACTCCCAGTAGCTTATCCGGTGCGTTGACTTGAGGGCTACTTTCTGTATCCGTCCCCGCCAACCAAC
Source organism: Anaerolineae bacterium (assembly GCA_015486895.1). Taxonomy (GTDB): domain Bacteria; phylum Chloroflexota; class Anaerolineae; order JAADDB01; family JAADDB01; genus S014-12. The sequence continues at coordinate 4,624 of WFQT01000120.1, read as the reverse complement.
ATAAGGACCAAAGAGATAAGCGCCGATGACAAATGCGAGCAAGCCACCGGCCCAGGCCAATGTTGGTACGCCTTGCCAGTTCCCGCCCCAAATCCGCCCAAGAGCGAAGCCCAAAGCTGCTAAGCTGAGCAACATCAAAGCCAGGCCACCGGCCACCGCCCCCGGTGCAGCCAACGGCAGGGTGGTAGTTTCCACTTCGGCGCTTTGCTCCGCAACCGGTCGGAAAAGATACACAACCGCGACCCATATGAACAGGGTGAGGAGCCAGGCAGCATGAGGGAAAAGCTCTCCTTTCCAGGCAAAGGGCAATCCCACGGCCGCGCCGGCCAAAGCCAGCAAGGCAATAGAAAAAAACAGTGTTTGACGATAACGCTGTTGCATAGATATACTCCCGACCGAATCAGTCATTAGGGCGTGTGGCCTGCCATGTAGCGCCAAGTAGCCCCGGCCGCGTTTGCCATCACGCCAGCTCTGCAATGCGCGGCAACAAAGCATTGACGACAGTACGAGCACTGCTCGATGGTTCGGTCCTCCGGCTATCAGGGCAACCATGCGCATCCGCGTCAATGTCAATGCCGTGGTCAACACCAGCAAAATTGGCAATTTGGACAGCCCATGCCTGTCCGAAGAAAGGATGCGCAAAGCCACCACCGCCTAAAAAAATCAACCGACTGTCGCTTTCCTGCAGCAGTTGCAAAAGTAGCTTGCTGGCATAATCGTAAGCACGGAAGGAATAGCCCAACATGCTGATCTGCTCGCGGCAATGGCCATCAACCCCCATTTGCAAGATCACCACTTCCGGCCGGTAGGCAGCGAATAGCCGGGGGACAATCTCCTGAAAAGCATAAGTAAAATCCGCATCGCCGGCATGAGGCAAGAGCGGCAAGTTGAAATTGTAGCCCCATCCCTCACCAACCCCCATTTCTTCCACAAAACCAGTTTGGTAAGGATAAAGAGTGCTCGGATCCTGGTGGAAAGAACACGTCAAAACCTGCCGGCTATTGTAGAAAGCACGCTGGGTACCATCGCCGTGGTGAGCGTCTATGTCCAACGTCATAACCCGCCGGAAGCCTCGTCGGAGCAATTGGGTAGCAACGACAGCAATATCGTTGAAAATGCAAAAGCCCCGGCCAGTCTCTGCAAAAGCGTGATGCCAGCCACCGCACAGGTTTCCAGAGATACGTTTCCCCCGGCTGACCACGTTCTCCATCGCTTCTAAGCTGCCCCCCACCGAGAGTGCCGCTACCTGGTAGATGCCGGGGAAAGCGGGCGTGTCGGCAGTGATTCTTCCCTGGCCCGTAGCATCCATCGCCTGCACCCGACGCACGTAAGCTTCCGTATGAAAAGAGGTCAACTCTTCAAACGTTGCCGGGCGGGCATCCTGCAGTTCTATCTCTCCCTGCTCAAAAAAGCCCTGCTGAGCTAAAACAGAGAGCGCCTGGTTAAAACGCTCTCCACGCATGGGATGGCCGTAACCAAAATCCAGCCGCTGATAGCCATCATCGTGGACTAAAACGACACGATCCATGATAACCCCCTGCTCTAAAAGCAACACTTCCCTCCGGGGACGGCGCTTGTAGCCTCAGATGGAGGTAAAAGCCGCACTACCGCCCCGCCATTTCTCTCAGTTGGACGCTATCGTTTTTATTTTAGCCACATAAAAACACCAAGCTTCACGGATTTCGGTCGAAAAGCAAAGGAAAATCTGTGTTAATCCGCGCAATCTGTGATGAAGATAGTCAGGTCGAGCCAAAACCGCCATTTTCGCCAGATTCCAGCCTTCAGATCTCAAGCCCAGAACGAAAAAGAGCTACCCGCCTTGTCCCTTGTACATCATGATAAGTTGTTCCCTGACAAATAGAGCGCAAAGTAGCTTCTCTATCTATCACCTCAACGCCGGCAATGATATCCACGCCGTAATCGAAGAAAACTGGCGACAACGGCGCCGTCGGCCCCACCAGGGCTACAAAAGCATCAGGCCGGCAGAGGCGCAACAGGCCAGCAAAGGTATCATTAAGAAGCGTAGTAGCAGTAATCGCCATCACATCGGCAGTAGGCACCAGGTCCGGCGCTGATTCGGCGGGATACTCATCACCGACGGGATTTTGCTCCAGGACCATTAGTTCCCCGGCTACCCGCCGCAGGATAGGCAAGAACGGGAAATGGCCCACAACCAACAAACGCCGGCCCCGGCCTGCCTGCGAGAGGATTTCCAGGGCGTCCACATCCTGTTCTTGAGTCACATCGGGTTGGAGTAGAGCATTCAGCGCTGCCACCCCAACACTATGCGCCAGCACATTGGGCAAGAAAACATAGTCCACTAATGTGCGTAACGTTTGCAGATGTAATGCGGCTGGGTGGGGCAACCTGCCTTCCCCGTGAGGTAAGCTCCAATCGAAGAGAGTCGAAGCTAAACCGGTGCGCTCCGGGCCGACCACTGCCGTCCAATGCAGGCCGACACGCACATTCTGCACCGGGCTATCCCCCGGCAACATTTCCACAATCTGGCGCAGGATCTCCTGCGTGCTAGGAATAAACATGATCACCTCTGGCGCAAGTCGATTATGATCGCATTTTGGTCCGTGCTCAGACCAACCGGCTGGTAATCAATATCTGCCAGTTGGGAGTTCAGTTGCTGATTCAACTCGTTTTCCACCCCGGTCAATGTCTTCCCCAAGGCACCCTCTAACATCTGGCGGCTAATAGGCAACGCACCTATTTTGACAGTTGTAACATGAGCAAGTATCTGGTGGTCCTGCAAGGAAAGCTCAATGACAACATGCACATTCACACTAACGCCCAGATGGGTAAGGGAAGGCAACAGTAAAGGGGCACCGGGCACTTTGGGAACAGCCGTTGCTGAAGGCACAACAGGCGGCGTCACTAATGAGCCGGGTATATTCTGTAAGTCAAAACGCCCCTGCACGTTCAGTAGCAAAGTCCGATCAGGCTGCACGTCCAGTGACGCGCTCTCAACTAGATCGTGGAGATGCAATTGCAACATCCGGTTCAGATAAGGCTCGTAGAGAATAACCCGTATGTCAGGCCCCGTAGCCGGTTCCGCAGACGGGAAACGAGCCCCACCGGGCAGAAAAGTTAACGCTAACAACAGGCCGATAGCACCAATTACGATCCCTACCAACCAGGAAAAAAATATTTTCATTACTCCAATACCTCGTTAATGACCGGCGCCGTCGCAGCCAGTTTTCATATTACATGGTTAGGCGCCTAGCGCTCTGATTCAGTACTAATCACCGCCGGCTCTCAGCCTACCGGCCGCTCGTAGAAGCGATAACGGCGATACAATTTGGCGCCGAAAAGCTTGATGCCCCGGTTGACTATCGTGTTGTCTTCCAGCGTCCAGCCCATTTCTGCATCCTGGTAGTTTTTGCGCAACATCTCCTTGGCCGTTTCGTAATACATCAACGCATCTAACCCTTTCTGGCGGTACGCGGACATGACGCCCATAGCAAAAACCCGGCCGCGATTGATTTTCCGCTTGTGCCAGAGCAACTTCGGCAGCAAAAGGGGCAGTGGTTCGGTTCCCTTCAAATGGATGAATACTTGATTGTAGTCAGGCAGGGTAATCGATGCCCCAACCGGCTTCCAATTGTCCGCTTCATCTTTCACCTCGGCAAAGAAAACCAAGTCCGGGTCGATCAGCATCTTCAGTCCATCCGCTTCATGATCCAGCTCTTTGTCTGTGAGAGGGATAAAGCCCCAGTTCAACTCCCACGCCTCATTATAGATATCCTTAAAGCGACGCAGTTCATTATGCCAATCTTTCATGTTTGGTTTGCGGACGCGCACGTTGCCCCGCTTTCTCACTTTTTCCACAACCCGCCCCAATTGTTTGGGCAAGCCGCTGACCTTGTTACCGACGGCAGAAGCGTCGATATACCAAGCATATAAATCTTTAGCTTTGCTGAAGCCTGCTTTCTCCAGCAAAATAGGGTAATAAGGTGGGTTGTATGGCATCAAGAAAACCGGTGGGCCGTCGAATCCTTCCACCAACATGGCGCACTCGTCGTTAGTGTTGAAATTATTAGGGCCAATTACCGCCGTCATGCCACGAGCCGCGGCCCAGTCGCCCGCTTTTTGCAACAATGCATCGGCTACAGCCTGGTCATCGACGCTTTCGAAGAAGCCGAAAAAGCCTACCTTTTCATTGTGGAATTCGTTGTGCCGGTGATTGATGATAGCAGCGACGCGCCCCACGATTTGCGGCCCCGATCCTTTGACGGGCAAAGGAGCGCCAGCAGCGACGGTTGGTGGCTGCGCCGGATCCACATCGGCCAATGCCAGGAACAAGGTTGCGTCCATATGCTCAAAAGTAGGATTTTTCTGGGGATCGAATATCTCTTTGCGCTCCATGAGCAAATGAGGTACCCAGTTCGGGTCACGATAATAAAACGTCCACGGCACCTTGATAAAACGTAGCCGCTCCACAGGCTGGTTAATGTCCAGCTCCTCAACGTGCAAATTCTGCAAACTCATCGGAATAAGACCTCCTCCAGCTAAGATTGCCACTTTCCCATGGCATATATGATATAATCAAACCATAATTTCTGGAGTCTGGCAAAAATGACGTTTTAGGCTCGACCTGATTATCTTTACCACAGAC
>WFQT01000119.1 GCA_015486895.1 Anaerolineae bacterium | reverse complement strand
GCATCCAATAGCAAGCGAATGGCTTGCCGGTAAAGCTTTCCGTTTGGGCAATTTCGTTCTCGTGGTGCGGAAAGATCAGATCGTTGCCACCACCGTGGATGTCAATTTGCTCGCCTAAGTAATAATGGCACATAGCCGAGCACTCGATATGCCAACCAGGACGGCCGTTGCCCCAAGGACTAAGCCAATGTGGCTCTCCCGGCTTGGCTGCTTTCCACAGGGCAAAATCGTTGCTGTCTTCCTTACCCTCTTCGCTTTGCACCCGCGTGCCACTTATTGCTTCCTCCAACTTACGCCCGGAGAGCTTGCCATACTCGGCGAAGCGACGTACGCGGAAGTAAACGCTGCCATCTACCTCGTAAGCATATCCTTTCTCCTGTAGTCCTTTGACCATGGCGATGATCTGTGGGATTACCTCGGAGACGCGAGGATAATAGGTGGCTGGCAAGATACCCAACGCTTGTGTTAACTGCAAGAACTCATTGATGTAACGTTCCGCTATCTGAAATGGGTCTTCTCCTAGCTCGTGTGAGCGATTGATGATTTTATCATCCACGTCGGTGAAATTCATGGCGTGGATTACCCGGTACCCTTTGAAAGTCAGGTAGCGCCGCACCATGTCAAACACGAGCGCCGACATGGCGTGGCCTACGTGGGCTTTGTCGTAAACAGTGGGCCCGCAGACGTACATGTGCACGACGCCGGGTACAATCGTCGTAAACGGCTCTTTACGCCTTGTTAGCGTGTTATAGACTTGTAGTGCCATTTCCTCGTATCCTGCTCTGAAAATATGACCGCTGAAAATAGTACCTCATCCCCCCGCCCCCGATGAACCCCTTCTCTAAAAATAGGCTTCTCGGTAAAACCCATCGCATCACGGGTGCAGCTAAAGCAAGGGCTATTTTTGGCTACTGGGCTCTATCGTTTTCATTTTAGCCACAGAAAAACACAGAGTTGGGTTGAAAAGCAAGGGGGGATCTGTGTTAATCAGTGCAATCAGTGGTAAAGATAGTCAGATCAAGCCTAAAATGTCATTTTCGCTAGACTCCAGTAAACTTTGTTGGTGAGTTACAAATACCGTTGACTACCGCGGCTGGGCGAAAATCATCCGTCCAGCACTAGTTTGCAACACTTTTGTCACCATCACCAGGCGCTGTTTCCCTAAATACCGCAAGCCGTTCTCTATCACGATCATGGTTCCATCATCTAAATAACCGATGCCCTGGTTTGCTTCCTTGCCCGCCTGAATGACTTTCACTGTAAAGGTTTCACCCGGCAAAAGCACTGTCTTTACGGCATTGGCCAGATCATTGATATTCAAGACGTCAATTCCCTGGACGGCAGCGACCTTATTGAGGTTATAGTCGTTGGTCATGATGGGACAGCCTAATTTACGTGCTAATTGAACTAGCTTGTCGTCTACTTGGGCTACTTCCGGCACATCATCCTGGATGATTTCCACTTTACAGTTGGCCGAAATTCCTTTCTTGAGCTCTTGCAGGACTTCTAACCCGCGTCTCCCGCGGTTACGCCGCAGAGTGTCCACTGAGTCGGCAACATACTGCAACTCGTTTAGTACGAAGTGTGGCACCAACAGCTTGCCTCGCAGAAAGCCTGTGCGGCTGATGTCCACAATGCGGCCGTCAATGAGGACACTGGTATCAAGAAGTATAGATGGTTTTCCTTCAGCGCTCTTTATTTTCCCCCGACCATGCCAGATGTTTAGCAGATCTTCACGCCGGAGCACTAATGACGCAGCACCCAGATAGGCAAAGATCAAGGAGCCGATGATGGGTAGAATTGGCCCAAAAGGTGCTGGCAAAAGAGACAGCGGCACGGCCAACAAAGCGCCCAGCAATAAGCCCAAAAAGAGCCCTATCGTTGCTGAAATTAACTGCTCCAATGGTAACTCGTGAATAAGGTGACTTAACGCGGCTAACGGCCTTGTGGTAATAGATGGCGTGATCAAGTAACCAACGATTGCTCCAATAATGGTAGCCGGTATACCAAAGCGCAAGAACTGAATACTCCACCACTCGCTTGGCATATCAGGAATAAGAGTTATCGTTTCCCAGCCAATAATAGCGAAAAGAATAAGTCCAATCCAGCGAGCGATACGGTCAGACTTCATAAAAATATCCTTTCTATTAGTTTTTGATTTTTCGGTACAGGCCAAAGTACTTTTACATTGTCTCTCCCTCTCCAAGTGTTTGAATCATTTCCTTGGGATAAGACTACCTTTTAATTTTACTACAAGCTATTGAATGTGGCAATGTCATGTTCGCGGTTTTTCCTCCAGCGACACCTTGATGGTTCGTTTTTTGCCGTTGCGCAAGATCGTTAGTGTGATTGTGTCTCCAGGCTTCTTGTGAAGCTCTAAGTAATCTTCTAATGCTGTCCAGCTATCTATGGTTTGTCCGTCTATGGCTAAAATGACGTCGCCGCCGATAAGAAGGCGGTGATTGCCAACGATGACCTCCTTCTGGGCGCCGCGCAGGCCTGCTTTGTCCGCAGGACTGCCGTGGTATAGCTGGGCCACCAGCAGGCCGTGATCCACTGGCAAGTGCAATGTTTGGGCCAGAGAGGGGGTCAGGTCGTAGCCGATGGCGCCGAACCAGGGATGGGGGTAGTAACCCTGGGCAATGAGCTTGGGGACCACTCGTCCTACCGTTTGCACAGGAATAGCAAAGCCAATCCCGGCGGAGGTGCCGGAAGGGCTGAAGATGGCAGAGTCTACACCTACCAGTCGGCCGCTGCTGTCTAAGAGTGGGCCACCGGAGTTGCCCCGGTTAATGGCTGCATCTGTCTGAATTGCTTGGCGCAGACGATGGCCTTCCACCTCAATGGTGCGATTTAATGATGAGATAACCCCTGTAGTCAGCGTGCGTCCGAAGCGGCCAAAAGGGTTGCCGATGGCCAGCACGGTTTGCCCTACCAGCAGGTGGCGTGAGTCTCCTAACGGTATTGGCTGCACGCCCGGTGGGATCTTTTCTACCTTCAACACAGCCAGATCGCTTTCCGGGTCTACGCCTACTACTTTGGCCGGCTCTATTATGTTGTTGGAAAAAGACACTTCTACCGATTGGGCATTGGCCACAACATGATTATTAGTGACGATGTGTCCTTGGTTGTCGAAGAGAAAGCCAGATCCGCTTCCTTCTGCTGGGATGGGGCCAAAGAAGAAGCTTTCCTGGATGATGTGGCTGGTCACATTGACCACCGCTGGGCTCACCCGCTGGTAAATGGTAATGATACGTGCTTCTTCCGGTGAAAGTCTGCTTGGTAGCGGGGTTGGCGAGGCAGAATGACTTGCCGCCGGCGTGGGTTTGGGCGCCAATGACGTTGGCGTGGCCAGCGTGGGTGCGGCTGTGGCCGTGATTGCACCCTGACTGGTAATTGCCTTCTCTTGCCAGGAAATGACCACTGGCCCGAGAGAACAGCCGGCCAAGATGATGCTTATCAGGAAAAGGAATCCCCATAGCTTGAGTTTTTGCATGATATGCCCTCTTTGGTAGTTACCCTCTACAGTGTTGGTGATGCAGATGGTGGCACCGCATTGGCTCTCGTCCACTCCCTGCTCTCCAGTGACAACTTTTTGTCGATCTTTTAACAGGATGCATCTTCACGTAGCAAAACGCAGATCTTTGTTTTTATCTGCGTACGAAGACAGTGTTCTCCTGTGTCCCCTAGGTTTTTGTCAATTGCCCCGGCAGTGTTGGCCATCACTACCGGGGCCAGAGTGGTGATAGCTTACTGTTGAGATCTAGGCCGCGTCGTTAGAGTCACTGGGATGACGATTTCCTTACCGTTGCGTAGTACGTGCAAATGAATAGTATCCCCCGGCGACGCGTAGCGGAAGAGATAAACTAAAATGTCGTCGAATTTCTTCACTGGCTGGTTCTCAATACCCACGATAATGTCTCCACCGGCCATCAAGTAGATCGGCTTACCATTCTCATCAAGCCCGATGACCTTTCCCGTGTCCACACTTCCCGCTTTCAGTCCGGCTTTAGCTGCTGGGTAGTCGGGTATTGTTGCAAGGACGTAAGCGCCTCGCTGGTCAGCCGGCAAGTCTAATAGCTTATTGATCTCTGGCGACAGGGTGTAGCCACGCATGCCGATGAATGGGTGGTAGAAATGTCCTTGCTTGATCAGTGCCGGCACAACCCTCTTGACAATATGCACGGGGATGGCAAAGCCGATTCCGGAGTTGGAACGTACTGCTGAGCGAATTTGTGAGTTGACCCCGATGACCCGACCCTGGAAATCCAGCAAGGGACCGCCGGAGTTCCCTGGGTTAATGGCCGCGTCTGTTTGAATAGCTTCCGGGATCAGGTACCCACTGGGGGCGTCAATGCTCCGGCCTATTGCACTGATGATGCCTACGGTCATGGTACCGGTTAGGCCAAATGGGTTCCCGATGGCGATGGTGCGTTCTCCTGGTTTCGCGTGCAAGGAGTCTCCTAACTTCACAGGCTGCAAGTCTAATCCCTGGGGGTCGACTTTAATGACTGCTAAATCGCTATCTGGGTCCTGCCCAACCAATTTAGCCGCAACGGAGACATCGTTGCTAAATGTGACTTGGATTTTCTCGGTGCCGGCCACTACATGGTTGTTGGTGACGATGTGCCCCTCTTTATCCCAAACAAATCCGGAGCCGGAGCCTTTGTCTACGGCAATGTACACCACCGATGGGTTGACTTCTCGGTAAATGCGCATGTATTCCTGGGCGACGGGATCCTCTGCTCCAGTGACTGATGGAGCTGCCGGCATTGTTGTTGGCGTAGGGGCGATAGTAGGCAAGGGTGTCGCTTTTTCCAACGATGCCACAGGCCCCTGGGCTACACTTACCAGATTGGTGTGGCTCATGAGGAGCAGCGCCCCCCCGACGCAAATTACCAACAATACCAAAACGACGAACGCACCTACGATAAATAGAATGTTTCGGTTTGAATTATCCATTGTCCTTTACTCCTCTCCCTTGGAAATAGCCCCCCGGCCCCTAATCCTGGGGGTGTGTTGCTCCCCCCAAGGTTGGGGGATAGGGGGCGTTTTCATCCGCTGTGGTGTGCCTGTCTGCGTGCCCGCACAGGCAGGCCACAGGCCCATGATAACTCCCTTCTCAATGAGTTTTAATCGTGTTTAATTGCGCCGAGATAACAAACTGGCGTAGTAGAGAAAAATCATGATGGCTTGGATGGCTGCTGCCACATAGGTTAGGGCTGCCGCGTCTAAAACGGCATTGACGCCTTTGCGCTCCTCAGGAGATACGATTCCTTGAGAGACCAGGACGGCCTTGGCTCGTCTGCTGGCGTCGATTTCTACCGGCAAAGTGACGATGGCAAAGACTACGGTCAAGCCGAAGAAAATCAACCCTACTTCAGCTAAGCTGATCCAGTTGATAATCAAGCCAATGATAAAAATGATCGGCCCTAACCAGGAACCTACCTGTACTGTCGGTACAATGGTTGTGCGCAATTGCAATGGCCAGTAGCCCTTGGCATGCTGAAGGGCGTGGCCGGATTCGTGGGCTGCCACGCCCACAGAAGCAATGGAGGGGTTGTCGTAGACCCCCGGCGATAGACGCAAAACCCGGCTGCGTGGATCGTAGTGATCGCTTAAGAACCCTTTCACCCGTTCGACGGCTACGTCGTATAGCCCGTTAGCGTCCAAAATGGCCCGAGCGGCTTGCGCCCCCGTTAAACCCCGCCTGGTGCGCACTTTGCTGTATTTGTTAAAGGCGCTCTTTACCTTAGCCTGGGCATAGAGGCCCAGCAAGAGCCCTGGCACTGCGTATAACAAGTACATTATCATCTTGCTTTCACCTCACTTTACTACACCGCTACAAGAGAATTTCCTTGAATCACACCCTATTACATCATAATAAAATTAAAACAAGATAAAGATAAGCTAAGAAACCAGTTATAAATGTACTGGAGTTTGGCGAGAATGGCGTTTTAGGCTCGACCGAGCCATTTTTACCACAGATTGCACGGATTAACGCAGATTTTCCTTTGCCTTTCAACCCAAATTTGTGCCAATAGATGTTTTTCTGTGGCAAAATAAAAAACGCCAGAGTCTAAAAATATAGATATCCTGTGAGGCGAAGACCAGATCTCTCCCTCACAGTGTTAAGCGACTGTCCTCCCTGCGGCAAGAACGGGCTGCCGGGGCATTATTGCCCGGCAGCCCGCCCGCACATAACCTTAGGATTGGCTTCGCTGTACAGAGTGGTGTTGCCTCTTATTGTACTTCGCGATACTCGCCTTCTACGACGTCTTCTTCCCCGGAAGTGGCGCCGCTGCCGTCGCCGCCTGCGCCGGCAGTTCCCTCAGTTGGTGTTTGCTGTTGCTGTTGCCGGTAAAGCTGCTCACTGAGGGCGTGACTGGCTTGCAGTGCTGCTTCCGTTGCCTCACGAATCGCTTGCAAGTCATCGCCTTCTTTGACACTCTTCAAGTGAGCGATTTGTTCTTCAATGCGGGTGCGGTCTTCCGCCGGCACTTTGTCTCCTAACTCTTTTAGCGTCTTTTCAATTGTATAGATGGTATTGTCCGCTGTATTGTGAGCATCAGCCAGATCGCGTAGCCGCTTGTCTTCCTCAGCGTGGGCCTGAGCTTCTTTCACCATGTGTTCCACGTCAGCGTCGGAGAGATTCGTCGTCGCTGTAATGGTGATGTGCTGCTCTTTACCACTGGCCTTGTCTTTCGCTTTCACCGTCAGAATGCCATTGGCATCAATGTCAAAGCTAACCTCGATTTGCGGTACACCTCGTGGTGCCGGTGGGATGCCGTCCAGCCTGAATGTGCCCAGCGTCATGTTATCCCTGGCCATTGGGCGCTCACCCTGCAAGACATGAATGTCAACGGCTGTCTGGTTGTCTTCGGCGGTGGTGAACGTCTCTGTCTTGGACGTGGGAATCGTTGTGTTGCGCGGGATTAATACCGTCATTACACTGCCTAAAGTCTCGACACCTAGGCTCAATGGAGTCACATCCAGCAGGAGGATGTCCTTGACGTCGCCGCTCAACACGCCGGCCTGAATGGCCGCCCCGACGGCGACTACTTCATCTGGGTTGACCCCTTTATGCGGTTCCTTCCCCGTCAGGCTGCGCACTAGTTCCTGGATCATTGGCATGCGGGTGGCGCCCCCAACCAGAACTACCTCGTTGATGTCATCCCGGCTCATCCGGGCGTCCTGCAAAGCTCGGTTAAACGGTCCCACGCATCGCTGTACTAGGTCCTCGGTTAATTGCTCCAGCTTGGCTCGAGTTAAAGTCATCACCAAGTGCTTGGGCCCGTTGGCGTCGGCGGTGATAAAAGGAAGGTTAATCTCCGTTTCCGCCATGCCAGAGAGCTCAATCTTCGCTTTTTCGGCTGCTTCTTTTAGCCGTTGCAAAGCCTGGCGGTCGTTGCGCAGATCGATGCCGCTTTCCTTGTGGAATTCGTCCACAATCCAATTGATGACGCGGTTATCCCAGTCATCACCCCCTAAGTGGGTGTCCCCGTTGGTGGCTTTCACCTGCACCACGCCTTCGCCCACTTCCAGAATAGAAACATCAAATGTACCGCCGCCTAAGTCAAAGACAAGGATGGTCTCGTTGTTCTTTTTATCCAGGCCGTAGGCTAAAGCTGCCGCAGTGGGTTCGTTAATGATGCGCAAGACTTCCAGCCCGGCGATGCGCCCGGCGTCTTTTGTAGCCTGGCGTTGACTGTCATTGAAGTAAGCCGGTACGGTGATGACAGCTTTCTTTATTTCCTCGTGCAAATAGGCCTCGGCGTCTCGCTTTAGCTTTTGCAGGATCATGGCTGAAATTTCCTGTGGTGTAAAGTCTTTCCCCACCACCGGGATGTGTACCCGGGCATCGCTTGCTTTGCCGCGCACAACCTCGTATGGCACCATTTCGCGTTCTTTGCCGACTTCCTCGTAATGGCGCCCCATGAAGCGTTTGATAGAAAAAACAGTGTTTTCCGAATTAATGATGGCCTGGCGTTTGGCATTTTGCCCGACTAATCGCTCTCCCTTCTTAGTGAAAGCAACCACAGATGGCGTTGTCCGTCCGCCTTCGGCGTTCGGAATGACTGTTGCTGTACCGCCTTCCATGACTGCCATGCAGGAGTTTGTTGTTCCCAAGTCAATTCCAATAATTTTGTCCATCTTCTTGATTCCTCCTCCGGTTTAATATCTTTTCGCACCTGCGAAAAGATATTCGTCTGCTACGAACACAGTTTATTATCTGTCAGGGGTATAAGATTTGCGCAAGTGTAGTGTTAGCGATTCATTAGATATTTTGGGCGTTTGATGATAAAAGTGTTTTAGGCTGGGAAATGGGGGCGAAAATGTAGAGCAGGCTTTCCAGCCTACATGTGGATAGACAAAGAATGTCTGTTCCACGGCCTATTTTTCGAAGCAGATACTCCGTTTGCGGATCTGTGGCAAATTGCGTCCTATTTACGAAGCAGTCGCCATGATCGTCTGCTCACCGTATAAGGATGAAAATAAGAACGCTGATTGCGCTGAT
>WFQT01000118.1 GCA_015486895.1 Anaerolineae bacterium | reverse complement strand
CGTCAGTTGGAACTTGCCTGTCAGCAAAACACCCCGGCCGGTGCGCAAGAGCTGAAAGTGTCCCGTCAAAGGTCCACGCGGGACAAAATCACCATGTCCTTCTAACGCCTCCTCTACATCGTACTGACGGACACTGCCAATAGGCTCTTTTAGCAACTGGGCGACGTTATATTGTAATTCCATTATTCTGGTTCCTATCCATGAAACCAGGGCATTATAAGGTATCATGAATGGCGTGTCAACTTTCCGCCAGGGCGGAAGTCGAGGGGGGTATCTCCATATACGTCAACTCTAGTACGACCGACTTGGGTCGCGCTCCAAGGTTTGGCTGTTTATTTATCCCTTTCTGTCTCACTACGTTCGACATTCCCTCCCTATCTGTGGATACAGGATAATTTTCATGGAATCCTGAGCTGCTGCTACCAGTTTGAACCCTTCAGCCACCTTTTCCAGGGGCAAGCGATGAGTGATCATATCTTCAACAGGGACACGGCGGGACCGTAGGAGTTCCATGGTCTCGTTTAGATCACGCGGTGCGGCTGCATAGGTGGATTGTAGCGTAACGCCTTTTTGCCAGAAATCATACACACGGAAAGAAACCTCCACATCAGGGCGCAAAATAGCATACAGCAGCACCGTTCCGCCCCGGCCCACTGCTTCTATAGCTTGCTGGAAAGCCACGGGCGCGGCTGCACAGACGATGACGTAGTCAGCACCGCGACCACCATTGGCTGCCAGCACGCGGGCTACCACATCCTCTTGCGCCGCGTTGATGACTACATCGGCACCGGTAGCTTTGGCCATGTTTAGACGGAAGTCGTTGATGTCGGTGGCAATAATACGACTGGCCCCCAATGCCTTTGCCAGCTTGATGTTTAACATGCCGGCTAAGCCACTCCCGAGAACGAGGACGGTGCGGGCCGGTTGGAAGTTGATGATATGCATGCCGCGTACTGCACATCCCAAGGGCTCTGTGAACGTAGCTACGTCATCGGTAACTTCGTCGGGAATGGGGATCACGCCTCCTTTATCCACATTAATCTTGGGCACGCGTAAATACTCGGCGAAGCCACCGGGATCAAAGGTCGTGTGATGGAGCGTATAGCAGAGCGTATGCTGGCCCCGTTGGCAGTAGAGGCAGGCATTACAGGGAACGTGGTGAGTCACTGTGACCCGCTGGCCTACCTTGAAGTTGTCGATCCCTGGCCCTACCTCTACAATTTCCCCGGCGACCTCGTGCCCCAATACGCGGGGGGCTGTTTTGATGCGGTACCATTCCATGACATCGGAGCCGCAGATGCCACTGGCAGTGACTTTAACCAGCAATTCGCCGGCTCCGATCTTCGGGATCGCCATCTCTTCTATCCGGATGTCATTGTTGTTGTAATACATTGCTACGCGCATCTCTCTTGTCCTTTCGAGCAGATGCTCGCATTTTAGCGGGCTTTCAAGTTCAAGAACATTTCATATGCTTCATCGACGGGAATATTCTCGTGGACGATAGCGCGCACCGCTTGGATCATTGCTACGGGGTCTTCTGACTGGAAAATGTTGCGGCCCATATCCACGCCGACGGCTCCGGCCTGGATTGCGTTGTACGCCAATTGTAGAGCATCCTTCTCCGAGATCTTCTTGCCACCAGCGATGACTACCGGCACCGGGCAGGTGTTCACAACCCGTTCGAAATCCTCACAATAGTACGTCTTGACCATGCGAGCACCCAGCTCCGCCGCGATGCGAGTTGCAAGGCTAAGGTAGCGGGCATCTCGGTTCAGTCCCTTGCCCACGGCGGTTACAGCCAGCATTGGGATACCGTAACGCTCTGCTTCGTTGATCACCCGCGTGAACGCCAGCAGCGTGTCTCTCTCGAAGTCAGCTCCAACCATGATGGAGAAAGCAATTGCCGATGCATTAAGCCGGATGGCGTCCTCCATGGAGACAGTAACCCCTTCCCGGAGAAGTTCCTTATTCAGTATGCTGGTTCCACCTGAAACGCGGAGGATGATCGGGATGTCCGCCTGAGGCGGTATGTAGCTACGCAAAGCTCCACGGGTGAGCATTAGTGCGTCGACGTAAGGGAGCAATGGCTTCACTGCTGCTCCCAGGTCTTCAAGGCCGGTGGTGGGCCCCATAAAATAACCATGATCCACCGCGAAGAGAACAGTCTTACCGCTTTTCTGATTGAACAACCTGGAAAACCGATTTTTCATTCCCCAGTCCATATTTAAACCTCCAAATCGTAGTCAGCTAAACAATGATGCAGTACTTGTTAACCAAAACATTCAATAGCATGATTTGAGCAATTACCAAATCGACAGTTTGAAACAGAGCGCCACCGAAGTAAAACGTAGGGCACACTCTCTTGACAGAAGGATGTGGCCGTAAACACGACGCTGGTTCGGCGGGTGGTAGCCCGCCTCTAGAGCCGAATTTCATTCGGTGGTCATGCGCCACCGTCGCACCGCTCCCAACTCGGTTAGGACACACCCTAATGATTTCATGATCGTGGAACCCCTTGAACCCGGGTTTGATGAATTTCTGGCATAATCTTTCTCGATGACTTTCCTGGCTTTTAGCGTTCATGCCGCTAAATATTGAGACGATACTGTAACGACGCGTACAGTTGCCGGGCGCGCTCCAGCAGTTTTTTCTGCTTCTCCGGCGGCATGCCCTGTTGGCGGAAATAGAATTCCAGCATTTCAATAGGGCCGCTGCTTTCGGCACTGCCGCCGGGCAAGCGCACCGCCCGGTGGGCAAACTCCCGGTTGATGGCCACTACGGTGTAAGCTTCTTTCAGCGCCGCCAGCACCCGGCTTTCGTCTAACAAATCTCGCTGTTCCGGCTGCATTTGCACGAAAAGGCGCACGACCGCTCCGCGGATGTCATAATTGTCGATAGTAGCCAACAGCGATTCCATTGGGTTCAGGGCGTCACGGACATCGGCCCGGATGGTGACAAATGGCCTCGCCTGGCGCTTGTAGCCGGGGCGGAAGCGATAGCGGGTGAAGCCGCGTTGCACTTCTGCCAGAACGAACCCCTTTTCTTCGTGCTCCTCGCCGAAATCAACTCGCTCTAAGCTGCCGCTATACACAACCGGCGGCTGAGCACCTTCATTCAAATCCTGGTAGCGGTGAATGTGTCCCAGGGCCACGTAATCCCAGGTTGGATCGGTGACCACGCTTTTCAACACAATCACGTCGCGACCAAGCATCACATTTTGCTCTGAGCCCTGGATCGCCCCGGCGACGGAGAAATGGCCGGCGAGGATGGCAGGAACATCTTGTTCTCGTCCCACGGCCTGGCGCGCCAGGCTGCCAATTACTTCTGCCATTTTATCCGTCATCAAACGGTCAATCTCCCGGATAGGCCGTCCTTTGTATTCCTCTTTGCTGAGCAACTGGCTGCGTACCGGGTAAGGCACTGTGGCAACTAAAATATCGCCCCTCTTCGTGGTAATCCGGTTCAGATTGGCTTTGTTGCCAACAATCACGCCCGGAACAGAGAGGGTTTTGAAGATTTCCAACGTGTTGGCACGGCGGGCAATGCCGGGTAAATCGTGATTACCCACCAGTAGCAGCACCGGTATGCCGTTATCGGAAAGGCGCTTAATGCGCCGGGCGAACTCCCGTTGGTAAGTGGGATTCGGCGTTTGATTACGGTAAGCATCCCCGGCGAAAAGGAAGAGGTCCACATCTTTCTCTAACGCGAAAGCAATGACATCATCCAAGCGGCGCAGAAAATCCATCACCCGCCGATTTAAGCCGGTGGAAGGGTCAATCTGGCCGTAATTCTCCATGCCGATGTGTAAGTCGGCAGTGTGGAGCACACGGATCGCTTCGCTCATCAGTTGAATCCCTCTTCTTCATCGCCGTACAATTCGCTATTGGCTTCTGCCAGCGCCTTTTCGGCGTCCCCGGCCAAAACAGCGCCAATGTCCCGGTAAAATTCTATGTCGTAATTCCGTGGTCGCAGCACAATGGGCACTTGCATAGCGTGCCCCAGGACCAGCACTTGCTGCCTGGTTTCCAAGCTGGCTAACACCTGGCGCAACCCCGACCCGCCAGCGGTGCCGCTGAGGACGGCTCGGATATCCGCCTCGTCATCTAACAGCGCTGTGATGCGGGTACCGATTTGCGACATGACCTCTTCGTCGATGCCGCTGGGGCGTTGGTCTACCACCATGAGCGTCACGTTGTACTTGCGCATTTCCCGGGCGATAGTGCCAAACACAGTTTGGGAGGCCACCGAGCTGTCTAAGAACTTGTGAGCCTCCTCGATAACAATCACCAGCGGTGGCTTCTCGATCTTGCCGGCGGCTAAGTCTGCTTTTTCCGCGTTGTCGATGTAGCGGTCATGTACCCGGCGGCTCAAGTAATTGGCCACGAACATGTAAGCCACCAGGTTATCGCCGTAACGACCAAACTCCAAAACCACGTTCTTCTCATTTTGCAAGGTATCGAATATCTCCGCCACGCTGTCTTTGGGTGTATCTGTGCAAAGAAAGTCGAAATAGCGTAATTTTGTCAGGCGGCGTTGCAAGCCGCGCAGCGACCCAGCGTGTTGCCCGACTTCCTGGACCAGTTCATCCACTCCGTCTTTGTCCAGGTTAAGCAATTGTTCCAGCCAGGAAGCGCCGAAATGCTCGTGCAGGCTGTAAAGAGCGTTGACCATGGGCTCGCTTAGTTCTAACGTGTTGCGCAGCATCTCGATGTCTTGTGGTTCCACCTGGTTGTAAGGAATGCGCACTACGCCGTCAGGTCGGTTGTGAGTTCGCCGGGAGGTGCGTTCGTCTAAGGTGAAGATACTGACCCGGCCCGGGAAAAGCGCTTTCAGCCCTTTCGCTTCTCCACCCGATTTCTCGATGGTGCCTTTCCAACCGTACTCTCCGTGCATGTCGAATATTAAGCTAACGGCAGCATTATTCTGAATCAGCCCGGCTAACAAAATACGGGTCAGGAACGATTTGCCGGTGCCGGTTTTGCCAAAAATGCCCACGGAGCGTTCCACCAGGCGCTCTAAGCCAATGGTGACTTTTTGCTCGTCCATTTCTAAGGGTGTGCCTAAGAAGAAATTGTGGGTCCGGTTCTCTGCATCGTACCCTTCGGCGCCAAAAACCATCTCTATGTCCTTGTCGGTGGCCCAGTAAGCGGGCGCGAAATGGCGGGGAACCGTTTTCACCGGCGCCGGCTCTTTTTCTCCCGGTCGCAAGACCAATAATGGCATCAAGCTGAGTTTGCCGAAAGTGATGGTGCCCCGGTACACATCCTGGCGGAACGGATCATCCGGCGGCGGGAGCTTGGTCAAATCGGGGTTGTTGTTATCAAGGGCAATGTCTTTGATCATGCTGAAAAAGCGGTAGCCGCCGCTGCGCACCACGACGTAGCGGCCCACGGCTAAGGATTCAAGCGGCTGCCGGCCGTCGACGCGCACGTCGAAGCCGGCTGAGAGAGCACCACCCGTGACAACGCCGATGCGATCTCCATTTGCCCCGGTTTCAGGTGCTGTAACCAGTTCCTTAAATTCCTCGTCACTCTCAAAATGCT
>WFQT01000117.1 GCA_015486895.1 Anaerolineae bacterium | reverse complement strand
TTCCTCGCACACTGTGTGTAACGATTCGCCGTGGACTAACTGCTTAATGCGGCGGTAGTTAGGGCTGTCGCTGACTCTCACCCGCAACCACGGAGGACGTCGGCCATGAGTGAGGTTATCCGCGTGCCAATCATGCCGTTTGGGTGCTTCTTGAAAGACAACAGCCACTTCTGGCTCTCTTTGCGTTGTCATCTCCGCTTAACCTCTTCTATAATTTTGCCATGGCAGTAGTGGCAATGGCCTTATCACTTAATGAGCGTCCAGAAATAATCTTCCGATAGAAGTTCAACTTCTCGCAGGAGTTAAACTTCTAAACACTTGCTTACAGCCATCCCTTCTGTCTGGCCACAACAATAGTATAGTCCAAATGACGATCTGTGGCAAAGGAATCACCAGGTGGGTAGAAGATGCAGGGAAAGCTCCGCGCCGCTCACAGATCCACTGTCGTGGATGCCGGCCGGAAAATCGGCCCAACTGTCAACTCAAGCCGACAAGATTTGCACGATTAGCTGATACAACGGCGGCATGAAAAGGAGCAATCCTACCAACGCAGCGACAATAGCAGTTAATACGACCGCCCCGGCAGCACAGTCTTTAGCAATTGCAGCCAAACGGTGATAATCAGGTTGAACTAAGTCTACCATTACTTCCAAAGCACTGTTCATCAGCTCCGCCCCCAGCACCAGTCCCCAACACAGCACCAACAAAGCCCAATGATCCAGGTCAAATCGCAACAACACCGCGAGAAGCGCCGTCCCGGCGAGCAATACCAAGTCAATACGGAAGTTACGCTCATTTTCAAAAGCGTAAACAATGCCCTGCCAAGCGAAGCGGACGCTAACCCAAAAACTGGCTGCGCCGGGATGACGCCCCGGCACCCCATTATGTCTCACTGTCCACTCCCCCGCCGGAAACGCATTGAGCCAACAACATCTTCTGGCGGCCAAACATTTCCTCTTCTCCCTCTGGTGTGTCGTGGCCATATCCCAAGAGATGCAACAAGCCATGAATCACAAGAAGTACCAGTTCCTCTGCCGCCGAAACATTATTTTCCGCCGCTTGCTCGCAAGCCACCGGATAAGCGATAATCACATCACCTAAGTAATACATAGCCTCCGGGGCCGAAACGAAGTTTTCTTGACTCTCGTGGGCGGGAAAGGAGAGCACATCGGTGGGTGTATCCACACCACGGAAATCCCGGTTCAAGGCGTGAACTTCAGCTCCGCCGGCGATGACAAGGGTCACTTCACTATCTTCCGCTTCCTCGTGTTGCAATACCGTTGTAGCTGCTTGGGCAAGTAATGCCGTCGGTACCTGCTCAGCCCAGCGCTCGTCAACCTCGATGTTAATGAGGCCAAATGTGAACGACTTCACACCACATTCTCCTTCGCCTCCCCGATTGACACTGACGCCGGATGTTTTGCTTCTCCCGGATAGCGTACTCGAGGATGATGCACCCCTTGTAGCACCTGCACGAAGACATTGGCAATGATGGCAATCTCTTTCAGCGTCAAGTCAGCTTCATCCAACTGGCCTTCCTCCATGCGCATGTGGATCATCTCGTTCACCCCTTTCTCGATCCCTGCCACCGAGTGGGGATGCTGGCTACGCACCAAAGCTTCTGTACCATCCGCCAACATTAAAATGGCCGTCTCTCTGCTTTGTGGCCTGGGCCCAGGATAAGTGAAGTCTCGAATATCGACCTGCGATGGATCATCAGCTTGTTCCAACGCTTTCCGGTAAAAGTAGCTAACCTGGGTCGTGCCGTGATGTTCGCGAATAAAGTCCCGGATGCGTCGCGGTAAATGATATTTCTCGGCCAACTCAACACCATCAGGGACGTGCTTAATGATCATGCGGGCGCTAGAATACGGATCCCACTGATCATGAGGATTATCTCCCCCTAACTGGTTTTCCACGAAAACCTGAGGGTGAATAGTTTTACCGATGTCATGATAATAACTGCCAACGCGTAGCAAAAAGCCATCGCCGCCGATAGCATCTGCAGCCCGCTCGGCCATATTTGCTACTACGAGGGAGTGATGATAAGTGCCCGGTGCTTTCAATAGCAGGGCTCGCTGCAAAGGATGGGTGGGTCGGGCCAGTTCCAATAACTGCACCGGTGTGGTCACGCCTAACAGAATCCCCAGCACATAGAAAGTTATCAGGGTTACACTGGCAACCAAGCCGCCATTAACGATGGCTGCTGTGCTCAGTTGCGCAATGCCAATCACATCGTGGAGATGGTTGGGCAGAAAGAAGAAAGCCAGCAGCACTAACTCGTTGGTGATGAAAGCTGCTATTCCAGCCCAGATGAAAGCGCTAAAGCGATCCCCAGAGCCGAAAATATAGATCGCGGCAATGCTGCTCAGGAGCATATAAGTGGCCAACTCCAATGAATTGCCCCCTAAGTAACCTACCAGCACAGCTAATAAGGCACTTAGCATGATACCCGCGGTGGTATTGATCATCTGTCGCACAGAGATAGCAAAGGCTCCCATTGGTAATAGATAAGGCAGGATGCTATGTCCCGGCACCATCCACTTGGCAATAGCCACGTAGAAAGTCATCAGCAAGAAAAGGGCAATCTGTTGCGCTGTGTCCTGCCAGTAACCCGGTGCCGACTTGTACAGGAAAAGCCCCGTTAAACCTACAATCAGCAAAATGAGCAAAATGGTACTGCTGATCCGGGAAAGAGTAAATCGCACCTGCAGAAAGCCGTATTTCTGCAGCGCCTCCAAGTCCGCGGCCGTGATGCGCTCTCCCTGGCGAACGATAATTTCTCCTCGTTTGTAGCTCACCTCGATCGGCTTGACAGAAGTGCGAGCCTCTTGGCGCGCTTTCTCCGTTTTCTTCTCATTGCGGAAAGTATTTGGCTGCAATAACTGGCTGGCGATTTCAGCAACAATGGCTGCTTCTCGTTCCGGCAGGTAAGCTGAGATGAGGAGTGGAATGCGCTGTCTGGCCTCGGCAATTTTGCCCTCTCTAATTTCCGAGGCCATGGCCGTACTCAGTACGCTAATGATTTCATCGCCGACTCGCTTCCAAGCCGTAGGTGAGAGAGCCAGGATATTGGCAATACACTCATTGCTCAAGTTCAAATCCGTGATAGCCTTGAGCATGGCAACTTTTTCTTCTTTGGTAGCGTATTGATCCTCGCGCACGATGCTAATAAAGTTAATGATGTCTTGTGCTTTAGCTGTTTGTTCACGAGCTACCCGAGCCGAGGGAGGGTTAAACACATCTGGTGCTTCCTTCACGACTCGGGCGACCTCTTCCTGGGTAAGCACATCACTATCGTAGGACATAGCGTACGGAGCACGAATATCCTGAGGAGCAATGTCTCCAACGCTCAAAGATAGATGCCCTTGTGGATTGGCTTCGTAGAGCAAGATCACTACGACGATCAGGGTAAAGAGGCCACCAAAAGCGTAGGCACTCAATCGCCGGGAGAGCGGCTGAGAGGCTTGCCGTGATAAGGCAGATAGGAATGGTAGCTGTTTTCCTTGCGGACTATTGCTCGCCTGATTCACCAACGACTCCCCCTGTTCAAAAGGTGACGATGAGGCAAAGATGCCCCCCGGGGTTCAGTTCCCTCTGCTCGGCATATGGGATAAAGCTCGCATGTACCAATACGTCCATGCGAGCTTGTAGATAGGATAGCTCATCATAGTGCTCTGAGCTGTTACTGACAAATTAAGCTGGCAGCCTGGACTTACGCCTTCAGCAGTTCTCGCACGATTTTGTTGACCAGCTTGCCATCAGCCTGGCCGCGTAGTTCGGCCATCAGCGGCTGCATGACTTTGCCCATGTCGGCGGGGCCTTTGGCACCAACCAGAGCAATCATCGCCTGGACACGATCGCGGATAGCGGCTTCATCCAATTGCGGCGGCATGAAAGCCTGCAAGACGACAATTTCCTCTTCTTCAGCCCGGGCCAGTTCCTCCCGGCCAGCCTTTCGGTACTCCGCAGCGGATTCCTGCCGCTGTTTGATCTGCTTAGCGATAATGCCCAAAATGTCTTGATCGCTGAGATCGGGCTGCCCCGGGGCCTTCCGGGCTGTCATGATAGCTGTTTTGAGAACCCGAAGCGTACGCTTCTGCACCTCATCGTGGGCCAACATGGCCTTCTTCAACCCGACATTGATTTCTGTTTCTATACTCATGATCCAGCCTCCACACTGCTCACCGCTGCCCACGTATCCCAAAACCGCAGCAAAGATCGCAGAAGTGAATAGAATCAGGCAGACATGGGCAATAAAAATAGTTTACGCTTGCCAGATTATACAAAGATGTGCAGATGTCTGTCAAAACTATCCCTGCGGAGTACTTTTCCCCCCGCCGTTCCGAAAATAGCCACAGACTGTAGGGAAGGTTGGCTGGGACGTAGCCCCAGGCCCCGTCAAGGACGTGATGCGCCCACATCTGCACAATCTCTTGCCTAAACCTACAGAGCAACCGACCTGCCGTCTGCTCTGTTCCGAAAATAGGGCTCTGATAACGCGGATTCACAAGCTTTTCGCAGATTTTTAAAAGATCAGCGTTCATCCGCGACCATCAGCGTTATCTGCCTTTTATCTTCATAGTTATGCGGTGTGCAACCGCTCATGGCGACTGTCTTGTCCCCAGGCACCACCGGCGGCCGGATATCCCAAAATTTTTGGGATATTTGGGATAAAGCAATTTTATCCCACGTTTTCCGGCGACTGGAAGTCGCAGCAACGTCTGCAAAGTTGCACTCCCGCGACTGGATTCCAACCTGCGCAGACAGGTTTCGCAATTGTTGCCGTGATTTCAATCACCGGTTACGAATTGACAGTCAGCCATTAACCATTGGCGCCGGATCCCCCCCACGCAACACGCATTACATGCCACATGCTACTCTCATCCGCTGTGGCGCACCGTAGGCCCATGACGTCTCTGGTAATGGCATCTCAATTGCCTCCGGGGGAGAAAATGATTATAATAAGTTGTTTCCCGTTGATTTGTCACGTCTCATTGATGAAGTAAGTGACCCCACACGACCGAAAAGGAGTTTTTTATGGCATCACTATTAGAGAAAGTCAATACTTTAATTTCGGCTAACCTCCATGCCTTGGTTGACCGAGCGCTGAAAGCCAATAGCATCGCTGTAGTAGATGAGTACATCCGCCGGGCGGAAGACAATCTGGAGGCATTGGAAGATGCTGCTGCTACGGTTGGCGGCGAGGCAAAGACACTGCGTCGCAAACACGAAGAGTATGAGGAGAAAGTCAAAGAGCTGGACCAGCAAATTGATTTTCTCTTGAAGGGGGGCAAAGAAGACTTAGCCCTTGCTGCTCAAAGCCGACTGAATACGTTCCAGGAGCTGGCAGAGCAATACAAAGCGCAAGCTACACAGCAGGCAGCGGAGTTCCAGAAGCTATTAGATTCCCGTTTGAAGTTAGAAGCGAAAATTGCCGAGATCAAGCAGGAACGCGAGAAGTTAGTCGCCATGCTGGAATTGGCCAAGTCCAAAGAGCTAACCCATAAAGTGGTTTCGGGTGTAGCTGGTGTGACCTCGGAAGAAGCCGGCATCGGTAACATGCAAGAATCTATCCAGCGCCGGTTAGACAAAGCAACGGCGCAAGGCGAAGTCGATGCGGGCCGCCTGGAGCAGCAGATGGACGATTTATTAGAGAAGGACAAACTTGCTCGCCAGTTAGCCGAACGCAAGCAGCGCTTGGGGCTCGGTTAGTGGTTTGCCGCTAACGGTGCGACGCGTTTCCTGCCGGGGACGCGTTGCACTACTGCTCACCCAATTCTGACGACAGATAGTAATCACTTACTGCTGCTGTCGTCGGCCAGCCTGTAGTTGTCGAAGTCCATTTTTTTCGTGCCTTTCAATGCTCCCTGATATAGCCTTAACTGTTAAGGACTGAAAATGAACCGCACCCGACTGATCTTCTTTGCAATCATTATCGTCGCCTTAGTTGTTGTTGGGGGCTCTTTCCTCTGGCAACGAGGAGACACCTCGGCAACTCTCTCCGACGGAGACCACCCCAAACAATTAGAGGTAAGGGTGCTGACCTCCTTGGCCGTGGAACCGTGGGTGGAAGATGCTGCCCAAAAATTCAACAAAGAGAACCACAAGCTGAACGGCGTCCCCGTGCATGTCCAGATTATCGCCATGGATGGCCTGACTGCCCTGGGGAAGTGGGACCGGGATGAGTTCGGAACGATCGGTGATAAGCCACGCGATCAACTTACCGCTGAGGAAAAAGCTCGCTTAGCACAGTTCCCTACTGCCTGGATACCGGACAGCCGCTATTTAGTAGAATTGGCTAATGCTACCTATAAAACTCGATTAGGACGAGACGTTTTTCTAACCGATGGGGAATACAGAGCCAGGCCTATTGCCCTTTCCCTCTTTGTCTGGGGCATCTATGAAAGCCGGGCAAAAGTACTTCTAACCCATTATAGCAAATTGAACTGGCAGGTGATCCACGATGCAGCGACGGCCAAAGGAGGCTGGCCCGAACTCGGCGGTGACCCAGCTTGGGGCTATTTCAAACTAGTAGTGCCCAATCCATTGCGTAACGTGGGGGGCTTAGCGGCCATGGTGGCTGCTGCAGGCGAATACTACCAGCGTCCCAGTATCAGCGTTGCTGACGTTACCAAACCCGACTTCCAGAAGTGGTTAGCTGAGATCATGTATTCAGTGACCAACCTGGGCGGCGGTAGCAGTTACACTGCCGAGGATTTTGCCCTCTTTGGCTATTCCGTCGGCGATGGGGGGCAGTTGCTGGAAAGCGACCTGCTGCAAAATATGGAAGGCATCAAGAACCGCTGGGGGGAGCCGCTGCGCTTCATGTATCCTCCTTACGTGACTTGGTTCGACTTCCCTTTCACCATCTGGATGGGATCGGAGACCACAGCACAAGAGAAAAACGCAGCGCTCCTCTTTGAACATTACCTAATTAGCGAACCGGTGCAGAAATTAGCCGTCCAACGGGGATTGCGCCCCGTCAATCCCTCCGTCTCCGTAACTGACGGCGACACCCTTTTCTCCCGCTGGCAGGCGCAAGGAGTGCTGCCTATCGTCAAGAGGGCGGATGCCATGCGATTCCCCGACCGGGATATCTTACAGGCGCTTTTGCGTTGGTTCCAGTTGAATGTGGAGGGGCGGTAATGGTCAGACGGCGATCTCCCTGGCGAGTGTTGTTAGGCATGCTGCTGCTCGTCATCCTGTTCACTTGTATTCTAATGGGGGGCGCTTTGTTCTCTGTTTACAAATCTCAGCGGGGACATTCGCCGCGACCACAGGGAACCGCCGATCCGCAGAGCAGCGTTCTGCACCTCGCCTATTCCCCGGAGAAAAAAGAACTGCTGCAGCCGCTCATTGATGCCTTCAACAGTAAAAAGTTGCAAAGCGACGATGGACATTGCCTGCAGGTAATAGGGGAAACAGTGGCCCCCTCCAAGATGACTGAAGGAATTATTAGCGGTGAGTGGCAAGCCGTCAGCCCGGATTCCTCTCTCTGGTTGGGCATTTTCGACCGGGAGTGGCAGAAGGCCCACGGCCCAGCAGCGTGGGTTGTCGGTGAATCATATCGTTACGCCGTGACGCCCGTGGTGCTCGCCATGTGGGAAAACGTGGCTGACGCTTTCGGCTGGCCCAAGCGGATGATAAGCTGGAAGGACGTGCAACAGCGGGCGACACAGAACGCGAAGTTCCGTTGGGGACATCCCAGCAGCACTTATGACGCCAGCGGCATGTTAGCGACGTTAGCTGAATTCTATGCTGGCGCCGGCGACACCCGCAGCTTGACCAAACAGCAAGCGACCGACAAACAGACCCTCGAGTATGTAGCCCAAATTGAACACAGTATTACCTATTACGGCGAAGGGGAAAGCGTATTGCTGCAGCAAGCCCTTGCGCGCGGCCCTGATTTCCTGGATGCTTTCGTAACGAGTGAACAGATGGTGATCAATTACAACCAGCAGCGGCCTGGTGGCCCGCATTTAGTGGCAGTTTACCCGGCGGAAGGCACCCTTTGGTTGGATCACCCTTTAGCCCTGCTAGAACAGCCTGACCTTACAGCCAACCAACGTCGCACCTTTCAGGAGTTCAAGCGTTTTCTAATGAGCACAGAAACACAGGAAAAGGTTCTAACCGCAGGCTATCGGCCGGCAGACCTGACCATCCCCATTAACAAGGCGGGCACGCCATGGCACGACACGCCTTGGGTGGACGCATTGCAACCGCAGACAACCCTACAGATCCCAGCTCCCGGCGTCATTGAAGTGGTACGCAACGCCTGGTTTTACACCAAGCGACAGGCGAACATCTTCCTGGTGGTGGATAGCTCCGGCAGCATGAAAGGGAAGAAGATGGAGCGTACCAAGGACGCACTGTACAGTTTCTTGGGCCAGATGCCACCGGGACAGCAAGTTGGTTTCGTTCAGTTTGCCACTGAAGTCGTAACTGTAGAGCCATTGGCGCCGTTGGATGAAAACGAACCGATCTTGAAAACGGACATTGAGGATATGAAGGCCGATGGCAAGACAGCCCTCCTGGATGGAGTGGAGGTGGCTCTGGACCGGCTGCGCCGTCGGCATGACCAAGAGCGCATTAACGCCATTGTGGTCATGACTGATGGTCGGGAGAACAACTCTTCCACTTCCCCGCGGGAGTTGTTACGCGAGGTGCAGCAGGGCGCGGCCGAAGGTACCAAGGTGATTATCTTCGCCGTGGCCTTTGGCGACGATGCGGATTACGATACGTTACGGGCGCTGACTGAAGCAACGGGGGGCCAGGTGCGCGAAGGCAATATTGAGACTATCCAGGAGCTTTACCAACTGCTTTCCACTTATTTCTGAGTCAACTTCTATTGGTAAAGGAGCGTTCGCTGGTCATGAGTCAAGAGTAATGCTCCTACTAAGAAAGGCGTCTATGAGCGAAAAAACAATCTCAATTCGCGACCAGATTGAGCACGAAGCGAAGTCAGCTATCTGGCAACATGCTTTCTTGCGCTGGGAAAACGCTGCTCTGTTGGCTATGGCGATTTTGTTGACTAGGTTTTATCCTCACCTGTTCCCCGGCTGGCCCGTCTGGGGATGGAGTGTTTTGGCTTTGATCGGCATCGTGCTCCTGGTGTTAAGCAGCTTAACCGACCAGGAAGACGCAGCAGAAGTGGTCTCTGGACTTTTCCGGGAACGATTCAACCCAAATCATTTGCAAGATCGTCGCTTACGCGATCAGGTAGAGCAAGCTTTAGCCTATCATCAACGGATCAATCTGATCGTTCACCGACAGCGCAAAGGGTTGCTTCGTGACCGCCTACAGCAAACGGTGGCAAAAGTCGATGACTGGATTGCAGACATTTTTAGTTTGGCGACGCGATTACAAACTTACCAACAGGACAACATCATTCGTATGGACCGGCAGCGGGTACCGGGTGAAATCAGTGACTTGCAACGGAAATTGAAGCAGGAGATAAACCCGGACTTAGCCAAGGAAATGAAGAAAACATTGCAGACGTTACAGAATCAATGGCACACCTTAGAGCAATTAGATGATTTGATGGAGCGAGCTAACCTCCAATTAGAACATTCTTTGGCTGCGTTGGGCACTGCTTATTCTCAGGTGCTGCTCATCAGCAATCGCCAGGTGGAGTCCGATCAGGCTGAGCAGTTAGATCGCGATATCGAAGTGGAAATCCACGCCCTGGAAGATATCAGTGAAACCATTCGGAAAATGTACCAGTAAGCCAGTCGCCTGGCTCTCAGTATGGTAGCCGTATTACGAGGAGGAAAAGAAAATTGCCCAAGAATCGTCTCTGGCACTGGTTTCTGCTTCTAACGTTGCTTATTCCACTGGCCGGCTGTGGCCAAAGCAAACCCCATGGCGATCCAATCATCATCTACGTGGCCGCACCTCTGAGCGGCTTTCAAGCCAATGGTGGCCAGACAGTCGTGGGCGGCGCTCGGCTGGCCGCCACAGAGTTGAACCGTCAGCACGGTATTTTAGGCCGGCCAGTTCAGGTTGTCTCATTGGACGATGAATCCGACGATGATACCGCGGTAGCTGTTTCCAAGCAGATCGCTGAAGCTGTGCACGCCGGCAAACCGGTCTTAGGCGTCATCGGCCATTACAACAGCGGCCAGACTTTGGCCGCCATGGCTATTTACAAGGATCTGTCAATTGTGGTCATGACACCGACGGCCTCAGAGAAATCGCTGACGCAACGAGGATATCATAATTTCTTCCGGGTCAACGCCAATGATATGGTACAGGCAAAAGTGGATGCTGCTTTCCTGGTAGAAAAATTAGCAGCGCATCGTGTGGCCATCTTGCATAACGATACCCCTTACGGCATCGGCTTGGCAAAGGAGATCATCCAGGCACTGCAACAGAAAGGGGTCCAGATAGCGTTGCAATTGCAGGTGAAGGAGGGCCAGGCGAAATACGCCCGGGAAGTAGCACAGGTGAAAAGTTCCAGGGCGGACGCGATTTTCTACGCCGGCTATGAGATCGAGGCCCCTTATTTACGCTCGGCACTGGTTGCTGCAGAAGTGAAATTGCCCTTTTTGGCTAGCGATGGCGCTTTTCTCTCGGCAACTATTGACAATGCCGACGGTACTGCCGACGGAATTTACGTCAGCGCTTTCGCACCGAACCCGGCGACGGTGGCAACTAACCAATGGATCGCTAACTATCAGTCGCTGGAATACCGCAATCCGGATACTTACTCAGTGAATGGCTACGTTGCTTTACAAGTATTGGCCGCCGCTGCGGAGAGAGCCAAATCCATTCAATCAACTAAAGTGATTGCCGCCTTGCACCGGCTGAAACTAAAAACGATGTTAGGTGAGGTAGCCTACGATGCCAACGGTGACCTTCAGCACCCGAACATCTACCTCTTCCAAGTGCAAGGGGATCGCTTCGTGCCAGTGCAGTAAAGCAGGGACAAACCATAGGGTGCCGCTGCTCCACGTCAGCGGCGAAGACATATTATCCTTCCACCCAGCCTTCTCGCTGGACCAACTCCCGCAGTGCTTCCACGGTGGGGGGCAACGAATACGGCTGGCCGACTGCCTTGCGGGCGGCGGCGATATCCTTCAAACCATTACCTGTGATCAGCAATACTACCGATTCGTGCGACTGAATGACGCCTTCTTGTAAGGCGACTTGCAGGCCAGCCAAGGTCGCGGCCGCAGCCGGCTCGGCGAAAATCGCGCCTTCTTGCCCTAACCGGCGCAAAGCGGTTAGGATCGCTTCATCGCTCACTTGCACCATGGCTCCGTTGCTCTCCCGCACGGCCCTCAGCGCTTTTACCGGGTCTCGGGGCTGGTCCACGGCGATGGAATCGGCGATAGTTTGGGCGTGAACTCGCTCGATAGCCTCTCCGCCGGAGCGCCAAGCGTTGTAAATAGCGCTGGAACCTTGCGCTTGCACGCCCAAGATGTGCGGCGACGTTTCAATCCAGCCCAATGCGATCAGATCGCGCCAGCCTTTCCCCACGCCGCCGATAATGCAACCGTCCCCCACAGGCACGACGATCCAATCTGGGGCCTGCCAGCGGCGCAAAATACGGTCATTATCAGCCGGGCTCAGGGAGACAGCGCGGCCGCTTTGCTGTAAAGCAGTGTATTGCTCGCAAATTTCATAGGCCACTGTCTTTTTCCCTTCGCTTAGATAAGGGTTATAACCGGTATTGCGATTATACCAACCAAAGGTATGCGTCGCTTGCAAACAGAGGTCATAAGCGGCATCGTAGTTGCCTTGTACTGCGATAACTTTCGCTCCATAGGCCAGAAGTTGGGCGATTTTTGCCGGGGGAGCGCCCTCCGGCACGAAAATCACCGCCTCCATCCCGGCGGCGGCGGTTTGCCCGGCCAGTGAAGCAGCAGCGTTACCGGTAGAAGCGCCGGTGATGAGCGTATGGCCCAATTCCCGTGCCCGGGCCACGCCCACGGCACTGGCTCGGTCTTTCAACGAGGCGGTAGGATTACGACCATCATCTTTGGCGTAAAGGTGAGGCATACCTATTGCCCGTCCTAAACGTGTTAACTGGAAAAAGGGGGTACCGCCCACCGGCAGTAGGGGCAAAGATGCCACCGAGGCAATGGGTAACAACGGCGCGTAACGGCCGATAGACGGATCTCTTTGGAAACTCAATTGTTCCGGCGAAAGGCGACGCCGCAGCAGGTCATAATCGTAGATTACATCCAAATTGCCGCGGTCGCCGTGCCGGGGGCAAACATATTCCACTTCACCGACGCGATATTCTGCCCCACAGAGCGTACAACGCAGCCCGACGACATATGGCAATGCACGTCTGATAGACATTAAGCTCTTTTCACCCCACATTTTCGTGTCATCTCAATACTTAGGGGCATTCCCTTGCCCTCCGAATAAAGAGGGGCATACTACCAGGGAACATTACACCCTCCTGAATCCCCATAAGTGATCGCCCGCCCAGCAGTTGGTCCCGCCCCCGCCGAATTACAGCCATGCCACGGGACTATCGGAGATAGTCATAAGCCACAGAGCCCCGATTTCTGCGAAACATCCCCTTAAAGGGCTATCGGCGAGTAAAAACGACATCACCCCGGATTATTGGGAAGATGCCCAGATAGGTTCACCTACACCACTGAAGATGAAAATAACACACGATCAGGCAGAACATAGATTTGCACAGGCTGCGCACGCAGATTTTTCTCTTCTTGGTTTTATCTATGCCGATCTGTGTGCACCCGTGTCCTATCTTCAGAGCAGATACCCGAGAGATGCCAAAGACACATTGGCAAACAACCAATCTCGAACACACCCAAATCATAACATCGGAGATGATAACAGGCAATACAAGATGCCTTTATCCTTCTGGCGGTGCTATTTCCGTGGGGGATAGCTGTCGCAGCCGGCCGCGTTTATCCATCTGGTAGCGTTTCACGGCTGTGGCCGGTATCTCAAAGCTGAAAGGCGAGGGAGGCCTCACGAAATCGTCCCCCCGATTCCGCACGGAAATTAAGTAAAGGCGCTCTTGTGCCCGGGTCATTCCCACATAGAAAAGTCGCCGCTCCTCGGCGATGCCTGCATCGTCCTCTCTCTGTCGCCATAAGGGCATGTGATTCTCTTCCAGGGTAGTGATGATAACCACCGGGTACTCGCTTCCTTTGGCGTTGTGCAGTGTCATCATGGTGACCCGGTCGGCATCCGGATTGACTTCGTCCAGGTGGGTGCGCAGCGCCTGGTAATCGAGGAAATCCAGCAGAGTGCTACTATCGCTCTGGTTGACGAAAGCGGTGACTTGACGTATGAACTCTTCCTGCAATGCTTTCCATGTCGTTGATGCTTCATCTGGAGGCAACGGACGATCGCCTAAAGCGCTCAGCTTTTCTAGAACGAGCTGCTGCTCCGCTTCCGGCAAGTTGGCTAAGAAGTGATTTACCGCCGGAGCGTCTCCGGCCGCTCGTCGCCAAACACGGGCGGCACCGTCCAGTAGGGCCATGTTTTCGTCCTTTAGGGGCACCCCTTCGGCCAGCAAAACCACCCCCAGCAGGGGAAGCAGGTCGGTCGCGGCATGGCGAGCCTGTTGCCGTAAATTGATGTCTAACAGCGTGTAGAAGAGATCAGCCACCTGGCGCACGTCGTCGTCGGCCCGGTGGGTTTGCTTTTCGGCTAAACTCAAGCGGCGCAGCAGGTCCTGCTGGCGATAGCGCTTTTCCCCCGGCAAAAGCTGCCGCGCCAAGGGCAGTGTATCTAAGCAGGGCATAGTAAGCCGGCTGTTGAAGTACGCGGCCAGCTCCCTGTTGAGGATGCGGTTATCAAAATTAGTAATGTTGTGGCCTACCAGCGTTGTCCCGCCGGCGTAGGTCAAGAATTGCGGCAGAACCTTAGCTATCGGTGGTTTGTCGGCTACGTCTTGCCAGTAGATGTGATGCACCCGGCTGGCCGCCGCGGGGATGAACTTGTGCGCCGTTGGTTGGACGAAATGGTGGAAGAACGGGGCCGCCGGCCGGCCGTTCTCATAGCGCCAGGCGGCAATTTCGACGATCTCGTCGCGCCGGACGTTCGTGCCGGTGGTTTCCAGGTCGTAGAACGTGTATGCCCTGGCTTTTTGCTCGTCGAAACTGACCAGCAAGTCCCCGGCTAACTTCCAGGCGGCGCGAGTGAGGCAGCCAGGCCAATTTTCTTGAGTCAAGGGCTGCAGCCTAGCTATCACTTTGGCTTCCCCCGGCGCTTCTACTTTCCCCAAGAGAAGGTAACAGGCGGTGGTGTTCGTTTCCTTTGTCGATCCAACCACTTCATTTTGAACCTGCACGCCCCAGTAACGGTGCAGGTAAGTAGATAGGAGGTAGGTCGCCGCTTTGCCGTCCAGCGTGTCCGGGTGGCGTAAGATGATATTGTCTCTGTTTTTCAGTGCCTGGTGCAGGCAAGAGGTCGGTTCCGGGAAACGCACGCTGGCCTGATAGCCGTCTAAGAGCCGCTCTTCCGCCGCCGTCCAGGGGGAACGGCGTTGCTCCAGCCGCTGCAGAAGTTGTTGGGTCCTGGTGACTAAAGTGGTTTGCATCCTCGTTTCTGCTAAATCGTCCACAAAAGCGACGAATTCCCGCAAATGGTAGCGGGCTAACGGCGCTATTTCTGGGAATTGCTCGGCCCGGGCGGCCAGTTGCGGCAGTGTCAGCCCTTCCCGCTGGCTAATCGCGTCTAATT
>WFQT01000116.1 GCA_015486895.1 Anaerolineae bacterium | reverse complement strand
GTGGGCTTGAGCGGCTGTGATTGCCTTGCTTTGGCAATGCCAGCTCTCACCAGCCTTATTGCCTTTTCCGTTGCTCCTTCATGATCCTCTCTGTGGGCCCATGAGTCTTGCTCTCTAATATTCACCTGAACGTACTGGTAAGGATTTAGATTTGCCCTTTTTGCGACGCCCCTGAAGGTAAGGAGGTGAAGTTTCGGCGAACAGGATGCGACGACAAGACCATCGAGTTTTTGCTCCTTTATGTCGTCTATCATCTCTTGTTGGCCGGCATCTGAGCAGGCAAACATGGTGGTTTTAGCGACGGCGACTCCCTTCTCGTTTTCTACCGCATCTCTGACCGCTTGCACATCCACATAGTCAGAAATGTTCCCACCGCAGTGACAGATATAGACTCCAATTCTTCTCTCGGTCACTTTTGCCTCCTCGTCATTTCCATGTAGGCTGTTGCCTCTGCAGCGGCAGCCCCGGCCGACAGTATGGTATCAGGTATATCTTTCGGCCCGTAGGCAGTTCCTGCCACGAAAACGCCTTCTATGCTTGTCTTTGCTGGACTCAAATCCTCATCAACTTGCTTTACGTAATAGTAGTCGTCTAACTCCAGTTTCTCTTCTTTGAATATTGAGGTTATCTCGGGAGTTGGGAGTAGACCGACAGAGAGAACAACGAGGTCGTGTTCGGACTCCTGCACTCTGCCGCCATTTTCTATATCCTCATACCTCAAGATGAGGTTCCCGTTTTCTTGTTCCTCTATTTTCGCAATCCTACCTTTTACGAATTGGACTCCCATATCCCTTGTCTGCTTATAGAACTCCTCATACCCTTTACCGAAAGCCCTTATGTCCATGTAGTAGACTGTTACATCGGCAAGGGGAAGGGCACCTAATATAAGCTGAGCCTGTTTAATGGAATACATGCAACATATTTGGGAGCAAAGTGGATTGCCAACAGTTCTATCTCTTGAACCGGTACAGAGGACATAGGCAATGTTTTCTGCCTCTTTGCCATCTGACGGCCTCAAGACTGTATTATAAGGCCTTGTCGGTGCGAGCAGTCTATCCATCTGCATGGCGTTTATGACATTCTTGAATTTGCCGAACCCGTACTGAGGCTTCCGCTCTGCGGGGAAAAGCTTGAACCCAGTTGCAACAATAACCGACCTTACGTTTACCTCCATTTCTTCTGGCTCTTGGGTAAAGTCGATAGCATTTGCCGGGCAGGCTCTTTCACAGGCACCACAAAGAATGCAGTTATCTATGTCGACTACAGCTACTTTGGGGATAGCCTGGGGGAAAGGAATGTAAACAGCTTTTCTCCCGACGAGATCGAAATTAAACTCGTCGTGTTCGACGTTTACCGGGCAAGCCCTTTCACATTCTTGACACCCAGTGCAAGCACTTTCGATGACATATTTAGGTTCCTTCAGGATTTTGGCATTGAATCCATTCCCATTTCTTTTAACTTCCATGACTTTTGAGTACGTCATAGTAGTTATGTTGGGATGGTGCGCTGTTTCTGCCATCTTGGGTGTACTGATACAACTCGCACAGTCAAGGGTAGGGAAGACCTTGCTCAGAAGAATCATTTTGCCGCCAATGCTTGGCTCTTTCTCAACGAGGAGGACCCTGTACCCTGCGTCTCCGAGATTGATGGCTGATTCCATGCCGGCTATGCCACCACCTATGATTAGGACATCATATTCCATTCTTCTCACCTCCCGCTCTTGCCGGGCCAATTTTCTGGAGGGCATTGAAGAAATTCTTCATGTGATTCGCGAATGGCTCCGCACAAACTGAACAAATTGCCCCCATTTTCACCCTCTGGGGATCGTACCCGTTTTCTTTCAGAAGGCTTTGTGCTTCATCGGCTATTTTTGCCGTTCTATTTGTGCAGTCTGGAAGGAAGGGGCAGTCTGTCCCATCTGCAGCGATGAACACTCCATCGAACCCTCTCTCGATAGCATGGAGAATCCATTTTGGCTTTATTCCGCTTGAACATGGAAGGGATATAACAGAAACGGTAGAGGGATAAGCCAAGTGTGAGCTACCAGCTAGGTCTATCCCAGGGTCCGAAATGCTGTCAGTTGAAAAAACGAGGATCTCAGGAGCAAATTCCTCATTTCCCTTTTTTCCTACAGTCATACCTTATCTACCTCCATCACCACCTCCTCTAAAAAACAAGAGGAAACTTCCGAAGCTGTGGTAATGTCGCTTTGCCATTGCTATCTTGTTGCAAGCCTCGGAAGTCTTAACCCCTTAGAACACTTGAAGTTTGGTACATCATCACTTTGTTTTTTTGACGAAAATCCTCCAGTATCCGGGTTCTTCTAAAATACCCAGGTGCTCGTATTTCATCTTTTTCGCCCACAGAGGTATATCTCTGTTGGTGCCCGGATCGGATGAGAGAACTTCTAACACTCCACCGACGGGGACAGCAGCGATTGACTTCTTCGCTGCTAGAAGGGGACCAGGACAAGACGTTCCCCTTGCATCGATAACTTTGTCTGCCTTAAGGTTTTTCAATTCTTCCTCGGTCATTTTGATTCCTCCTCTTTTGGGTAATCAGGGGCAAATACCAACCCTCACTTTGCCCCTTGACGAACCTGAGTTTTCAGTGTCCTGGGGTTGGTTCAGGGAGAGCAGATGCAGACATTAAAACCTTAGACAAAGAATGTTACATCTGCCTTTTCCGCCATGTCGATAAACTCGCCGGCGCCGATGACGTCGTCAACTATGTCCAGGAATTCTTCCTTCTTCCCTCCCCATATCTGGAGGGCGAGAGAGCACATGTGAATCCTCACGGGGGCTACCTCCCTTGCTTGCTTCAATAAGTCAAGCCAAGAGGGTGCCTTAAGCTCCACGAGGGCTTCATGGACCTGGGGTTTGAGCTCCGAGAATTCCGAAAAGTTGGCGTTCTTTTCCACGACGTCTTTTCTGAAGGCGTAGGAGCCCCAGAGCTGGAGGAAAATATCTACTTCCATGTCCTGAGCAGCCGCACCGCCAATGAGGACAGATAGTCCTGTTAACTTATCTAAACTACCGGAGAAAAGCACGACGGCCATCTTTTTAGCCATTTTGAACCTCCTTGTTCATTCTCGTACATTGATACAGATCACTTTAGCGACATTACTACGCAATAACAATTGAGCGTAGTTCTACCCATACAACTCATAATACCCGGTACCGATTTTTATGGCTGGATAATGGTGTTTTGGGTTTCAGACACAGATTTTACAGAATTTTAGGGGGAATTAAGACTGAAAATCAGTGTTTCAGACAAATAATGTTACCTGGGATTCACTTGCTTCGGCAATAAATGTTCCAACCCCAACGGGTTCACCTATCCCGTCTATTAGGTCTTCCTTTTTTATTTCCATCACATCCATGCTCATTTGACAGGGCACGATATTTACCCCCATGTCAATAGCATTCTGAAGAAGCTCATGGAGGGGGGTAACATTGTGTTTTTTCATCATCTTCTTAAACATCCATCTGCCGAGCCCTCCGAAGGCATACTTGGATGGGTCAAGGTTATCAATGCCTCCCGGGTTTAGTAAGCTAAGCATTTTTCCAAAGAAACTCTCTCCGGTGTGTTTTTTCTTCTGTATTGCTCTGAGTCCCCAGAAAGTGAAGAACATAGTAACTTCCATATCAAATGCTACGGCCCCTGTTGCCATTATAAGTGCACCCATTATCTTATCCATATCCCCACTGAGGATGGCCATGGATAATTTTTCTTTCTCTTCTTCCATTTTTTACCTCACTTTGCTTTGAATTCTCCCACCTTTATTACTTGCTGGACTCTGGCGTTTTTGTTTTGGCCACAGAATTTCACAGATTGGGGTCGAAAAGCAAAGTGAAACCTGTGTCAATCCATGCAATCTATGGTTTCTGATTTGCCAACCACAGATTTTATTTTTGTGTTTTCAACCTGTGTAATCTGTAGTAAAGATAGTTAGGTTGAGCCTAAAACGTCATTTTCGCCAGACTCCAGTTATTTAGTAAAAAGCATTGTACTGTCCCGTTTCTCTTGTGTCAAATTCCTTGAGCGAAATTTCACAAAACTATGCGCTGACATTGTATTGTCTCATTTCCCATTTGTCAAATTACCGGGGGGGACTTCACAAGCAATCCGCATTGTGCCTCTGAAGTATCTTCTTGCCATTGGTGGCTGTTTCCAGAGTATCTATCGCGATAGGTACCTCGCTGTTGGAAACAAGGTTCCGGTGCGTGGTTCCGACAACGGACCTTGGCGTGTCAAATCGCGCTCGGTATTCTGTTTTCGTGGCAGTATGACCAATGTTCCGGCTATTGAAAGGTTTGAGTCATTTCAAGGAGTAAACTTGCTATACGTTTAACCTTTATGATATGCTTTGCCCTGGCGGCTACGTATCTTCTCAATACCTTGGGGTGATGTCTTACCTGCCGATAGCCCTCAAGGGACTGCTTCGCAAAAATCGGGGCTGGATTCTACGGCCAGTCCTCATTTAGCCTCCTCCAACTTTGGAGGCGGAAAATGGCCTACGCTGATCGGATTTGTCCCCATAGGGGGATGTTTGGCGGCACGCTTTGAACCCTGGATTTATTCGATGGCTAAGGGAGCGATCTCTAACCTGCATTAGTCTGTATGACCAGGCTGCCGGACAACGACCGTGTATCTGATATTTGCTTCTTTGAAAGGGGGTAGGCGAAAATGCCTCGTAAGAATCAACGATTTTGGGTTATTCTGCTAACTTTGATCTTTGTTGGTGCGGCAATTTTCCTCATGGTAGCATATTGGTGGCCGGGGACTGTCTTGGCACCTACAGTGAAGCCAACTGTCGCGGTTACTACCTCTCCAACCCATGTTGCTGTTAGCCCGGAACAATTAACGGGATCGCGTGGTCCGACGGAGCATCTGGTAGTGAACATTCCCTTGGCCGGGGAAGCCCACTTCACATACCTGGAAGGCTCCGGCTTGGCGTGGTATCGCGATCAGTTGATCCTTCTCCCGCAGTACCCCGATCTCTTTTCCTCTGCCGGGGATGGATCACTGTTCGCCATTCCCAAAACGCGATTGCTATCTTTTTTGGCAGGGGAAAACAAACAGCCGATCTTGCCACAGAGGATTCCTTTGTTCTCCGCTGGCATCGAGAAGCAAATCGAAGGCTTTGAGGGTTACGAAGCTATTACTTTTGATGGTGATCGAGCTTATCTAACCATTGAGGCTAGCCCTACCCGGGATATGCTTGGGCACGTGGTGGCAGGGAGGATGGCGCCTGATTTGAGCGCTTTGCGCTTAGACCCGACAACGGTACAAGACATTCCCCCACAGGCCCATCTGAACAATACGGCCGACGAGGCCCTGCTGGTGGTGGATGGCAAGGTAGTAACTTTCTATGAGGCTAACGGCGCTAACGTGAACCCTATACCAAAAGCACATCTCTTTGACCTGAACTTGCACTCGTTAGGGACTTTGCCTTTCCCGACCATTGAATATCGCCTTACCGATGTGACAGCGCCGGACGCGGCGGGGCGATTCTGGGCGATGAACTTTTTTTATCCCGGTGATAAAGGCTTGTTGAAGCCGGCGGTAGATAAGCTAGCAGAGGAATATGGCCAGGGACCAACCCATGCCCGCTTTACAGCCGTGGAGCGATTGGTGGAGTTCCGTTACACACCGGCAGGAGTTGTGCGCATAAAGACGCCACCGCTTCAGCTTCAACTCATTGACAACGATCACTCTCGTAACTGGGAGGGTATTGCCCGGCTTGACGATAAAGGGTTCCTGCTGCTGACAGATACGTATCCAAAGACCATCTTGGGGTTTGTGGCTGAGAAGTGAGGCAGGCTGCAGCAGTTGCCGGTGAAGATGGGGCTGATGCCCATGCTCTCTTGAAAATAGCGCCCCGCCCCCCAATTCTGGGGGTGTGTTGCTCCCCCCAAGGTTGGGGGATAGGGGGCGTTTTCATCCGCTGTGGTGTGCCGTAGGCTCATGATAACTCTCTTGAAAATAGAATTCAACGCTGTAATTTGGTGCCAGGCCGCGGATAATCCCCATTGCATAAAGCTTGTTGACGGTTGTTTCCATAAACCTTTCACAGGAACTCCATAAAATCTTCACAAACCCGTGGTAAGATCGTCATCGAAAAAGGAAAGACTCTGCAAAATAGTTCATTTGCCTATTGACTCGAGAAGTGTCGTCC
>WFQT01000115.1 GCA_015486895.1 Anaerolineae bacterium | reverse complement strand
TCCAACCACCCAGGCTTCGTTGATAATTTTCTTTAGCATACTGTTTGGCGGGATTGCCCTGGCCTATCCCTTTGGGCTTCTGGCAGATCTTATCGGGCGCAAGAAACTGGCCATTGGTGCCATTTTTCTGAAGATGATAGGGTTGGTGCTCTTTTCCCTCGCGGCGACGGTACTGCCCATTACGCTGACAGGGATCTTGTGGCTGGCTGGGATGTCAGCGTGGCTGATCAGCACAGGAACATGGACTAAAGATCTCTACCCGGAAGAAAAGCGAGGCCAGTTTGCAGGATATTTCATACTGTTCACTGTGGCATTCACGATGGTGCCGGGACCGCTCATTGGAGGATGGATTGCCAGTACTTATGGAATCCCTACTGTCATCAATGGACAGGCAGGCGTTATCCCGACGCCACTCATTTTCCGCGTCGCAGGCCTGGCCACGCTGGTTGCGCTCTTGCCAATGTTTTTCGTGAAAGAAACCCGCGAGGTCAAGCCATGAACTGGAGTGTTGTCCCCGGGCACATCGTGACCC
This sequence comes from Anaerolineae bacterium, assembly GCA_015486895.1. Taxonomy (GTDB): domain Bacteria; phylum Chloroflexota; class Anaerolineae; order JAADDB01; family JAADDB01; genus S014-12. Next base: position 2,232 of record WFQT01000115.1, on the reverse strand, counting down.
GATGGGCAGCGGAGGTATCACCTGATGACGTCTGGCCTTCATATCCTCGGCCTCAGATGGTAAGGCGACGTTGGATTAGCCTCAATGGCCTGTGGCGTTACGGAATTACTCCCAAAAACGGAAACTCGCCTCGATTTCAGGGAGATATTCTGGTGCCATTTCCCCTCGGATCGGCATTGAGCGGGGTCAATCAGCCTCTGTTGCCTGACCAGAAGCTCTGGTACCAGAGGGTTTTTTCTATTCCAGCGGACTGGTCTGGCGAACGTGTTTTGCTACATTTTGGCGCTGTGGATTGGGAGACTACGGTTTGGGTAAACGAGCATTTGGTTGGCACTCACAGGGGAGGGTTTCTGCCCTTTGACTTTGACATAAGTGAGTACCTGCGTCCTGGTGAGAATGAGCTGCTTGTGTCTGTTTGGGATCCGACCGATACCCACTGGCAAGCACGGGGGAAACAGACGCTTCATCCCAAAGGCATCTGGTACACCGCAGTCTCCGGCATCTGGCAAACCGTGTGGTTGGAACCTGTGAATCTGTCGCACATCCGGCGGCTGAAGCTGACTCCAGATGTAGATACTCACACACTGGCAGTAGAGGTGCTGTTGAGCGGAGAGGAAGGGGGCGAAGAAATCGAGGTGAGCATTTGGGACGGGGCCCGTATGGTGATGAAAGGAAGCGGGCAACCGGGCGCTATCATCCTCCTGCACCTGCCGGAATCGCACCTCTGGTCTCCCGATGATCCGTACGTCTATCACCTGCGGGTAGAAGTTCACCAACGTGGACGCGTTTTAGATGAGGTGATGAGTTACTTTGGCATGCGCAAATTCAGTATGATGCGCGATAGGAAGGGACGTCTGAGAATGGCCCTGAACGACCGGCCATTGTTTCAATACGGCCCTCTGGACCAGGGATACTGGCCTGACGGTCTTTACACTCCACCGAACGAGGCCGCCATGCGCGCGGATATAGATTTCGTGAAATCTGTCGGCTGCAACATGTTACGGAAGCATGTCAAAGTGGAGCCGGACCAGTTCTATGCCTATTGTGACCGCAAAGGAATAATCGTTTGGCAGGACATGCCTAACGGTGCCAAGCCGGTCGGAGATTTACTTTCTGCGCTGACGACATGGCTGGGTAAGTGGCCGCGACGGGATACAAGGAACTACTGGAAAGCGGGCAGGCAGGCCGCGCAATCCCGTATTGAGTTTCGGCAAGAGTTGCAGGACATGGTTGATCACTTGCACAACTTTGTTTCAATAGGCATGTGGGTCCCTTTCAACGAAGGATGGGGACAATTCGATGCTAATGCTATCGCCAACTGGCTGAAGTTATATGATCCCACGCGACCAGTGGACCATGCATCCGGGTGGTTCGACCAGGGGGGCGGCGACTTCCGGAGCATCCACTCTTACGTTAAACGGCTACATCCGGAGTATCCGGACGAACGACGGGGTGTCATACTTTCGGAGTTCGGCGGGTACGGCTTGAAAATCTCTGGACACGCATGGAACCCCGCGAAGCAGTTCGGCTACGGGAAGCGCAGGTCACGGGATGATCTAACAGAGGCATACGAAGAGTTGCTGGAACGCCAACTATCAGCCTGGGTAGCTGCTGGGCTCTCGGGAGCAGTCTACACGCAGCTCACAGATGTCGAGACTGAAATAAACGGGTGGATGACCTATGACCGCGAGGTAAAGAAAATGCATGCGGACAGGCTCCGAGCCACAAATAGACAGCTACTGGCCACCTCGGTGGCTCAGGAGTAACAACAACCACTCTTGGTCGCTCTTGTCTGACGTGCAGGTGGGCCGTGAAACAGGGGGTTGCCAGAACCAACCCTGTGGAAGAGTCTCCGTCCATCCGGTGGGACAGGAACAGCAGGAAGCCAAAGGCTCTGTCTGAGGAGGATGTGAGGAAGCTTCTCCGTACGGTACATTGAGATGGCAACCTGAGGGACATTGCCATGATGGAGGTGTTGCTGGGAACCGGCACAAGGGTGTGGGGGCTTCTGGCGCTGAAGGTGGGAGATGTGGAGGTGAAGCAGCGGTCCGGCTCTCTGACGGTGCGCCGGGGAAAGATGGCGAACTTCCGCCGGATACCTTTGACTGCTCCTGTGCGGAAAGCGTTGCAGGAGTACCTGGAAACGCATCCCGAGAATGGCAACCCAGATGCTCCCCTCTGGCTTGGGCAGCGTGGGCCGCTTTCGGATCGGAGCGCCGTGTCCAGGATGCT
>WFQT01000114.1 GCA_015486895.1 Anaerolineae bacterium | reverse complement strand
GTGGTGAAAGTAGGCGACGGAACAGGAGAGGTCTCATTCGGTCGGTGGTCCACACCCATCGTAATCGCTGGTACACTGTACTTGCGCACAGGGCAAGTGTAAGCTGAAGAAGTGAAAGCCAGAGAGAAACCGGATGAGAAGTCGGAGGGGCTCATAGTACTGAAGATGATAAGGGCAACACAACCTTATCGGAGGGAAGGGGCCCTACTACAACCAAGTTGAGCGAGACTGTAAGTGATGGTGCATGCCGAAAGGCCAATTCCACCCATAGAAAACTCACGAGAAGGTCAGCGCAGACTATACCTGAGAGCCAAGCGGAGACAACACTTGACGCTGGCCTGATGTGGCAAGCTATACCAGGCGTGAGGTGAAGAAACCGTGCAAGCCGCCGGAAGAAGGTTGTCGGAGAGCTCCGCTGTGCGTGAGGGCAAACCTCATGTCCGGTTCGAGGTGGCAGGGGATGGAAACCAGGATATGGTGTGGGTAATTGAGGCACTCTCAACGGAAACAGAGAGGAAACAGGCTGCCCGGCCTAAGTCTCCGGCGCCATCCCCTGACCCTACCAGCCGACCCGCCTTCGGCGGGGTGGTAAACGGCGCGAAATTTGCAAATTTGGGCTATACTGAAACAGTGGTGCAATTGCAAACACGGCGGACAGCTTATGCGCCAGCCGTTATGTAGCACTGTGTGATAGGAGAGAATGATGAGCAAGAAGAGACTTATTCATCGTGGAGAAACAAAACTTCTTGATACAGTGACTCGCTCTTCCGCCCCCGGTCAGTTCGCTGAGTTAGCTGATGGAATGGTTCATTATGAGATAGCAGGACCATCCGATGCGCAGACCGTTGTCCTTATTCCTGGATTTTCAGTCCCTTATGCCATCTGGGATCCCACGTTCGATGCTCTCGTGGAGTCAGGATTTAGAGTACTACGATACGATCTTTATGGACGCGGATACTCGGATAGACCAGATACCACATATGATCAGGATCTGTTTGATCGACAACTAATGAATCTGCTCGGGGCACTGGGAATTGATAAGCCAATCGATTTAGTGGGATTGTCGATGGGTGGAGCTATATCAGTGGTTTTTATTGATCTTCATCCAGAAATGGTGAAGAAGTTGTGTTTAATCGATCCAGCAGGTTTGCCCTGGAAACAATCATTTAATGCCAGGTTGGCGCAAGCGCCAGTGATAGGTGAATTGATCATGGGCTTGATGGGTGACAATGTACTCGTTTCGAATCTTAGGAATTATTTCCATGGGGATAGAGGATACGCAGAATTAAAACAAAAGTTTCTTGATCAAATGCAATATGTTGGTTTCAAGAAAGCATTGCTGTCAACATTACGAAGTGGAGTAACGACTGGAGCTGTAGAAGCCTACCAGAAGGTTGGAAAGCGAGGATATCCAGTAATGCTGGTCTGGGGGCGAGAGGACCGAGTTGTACCATTTGAGCTCAGCGAGAGAGTAACGGAACTGATACCAAATGTTGAGTTTCATCCAATAAATGAAGCGGCTCATATACCACACTATGAGTGTCCAAAGGTAGTGAACCCGATATTGATAGAATTCTTAGCCAGGTAGTACAGATGAATAGTAAAGCTTGGTGATACCTAACCACTCAATGGAGCAGACGCCGATGGTAGGTGAAAATTCAGTTTTGATTCAGACTTCAAGTTGTGCGAAGATGAGTGGAGAGTATTATCGGCGCTGCGGATGCCTCCGCTGTGCTCCGGGGCATGCCGAGCTCTTGAGGGTGGGAATATAAGACAATGAACAAGAGGGAACGTTTAATCTTACTGGGTGGCACCGCAGGTGGTATGGCAGGCGGTGTCTCTGGCGGCCTCGCTGTTGCCATGAACTCTTCTCCAGCCGAGGCCGTGATTACGGCTCTTGTGGTAGGCATCATCATTGGAGTGGTTGACTCTGTAGCGTTCGCACTGTTTTTGCCGAGCCAGCCAGACGAAAGAGAATCGGATTAAGCCGAACAGATCAAAGTGTACTCTTGAATCAAAGTTCGGAAGCGAATGGAGGAGGTAGATTCTATGAAATTAGCTGAAGCACTTATCTTAAGAGCGACTGCTCAAAAGAGAATAGCCCAACTGAGGGAACGGCTCCTGCGTAATGCCAAAGTCCAGCAAGGTGATAAGCCTTCAGAGGATCCGCAGGCACTGATGAAAGAGCTGGAGAAAACGTCAGAAGAACTTCTCGAGCTGATCCAGCGCATCAATAGAACGAATGTCAGCACCGAACTTGCACCCGGATTAACCCTCTCTGATGCTTTGGCGGTTCGTGACGTGTTGGGAAAGAAACACGAGACTTATAGAGAATTGGCGAAGCGTGCGAGCCTGACCCATGATCGATATAGCCGTTCAGAGGTGAAATTCGAGAGCACGGTCGCGGTAGCCGAGATTGAAAAGCGAGCTGATGAGCTGGCAATAGAGCATCGTGAATTAGACACAAAAATACAAGCGGCCAATTGGTCGACCGATTTATTAGAATAAGTTGAGTTGGTAGCTGTTTTAACAGAGGCGAGTACAGACCCTTGCCAAAGGGAAAGTTGGTGCCATTGATGGCGTGAAGGGCCACGTCCGTCCGGGCTTAAAGCCCATTTACAGTGTATGCCCAGAATTGTTACAAGGGTACAGGGTACAGTAAAAGTAACTACCAGGTACTGATCTGTTGGAATAGTGAGGGTGGGTTAGGGGATAACTCGACTAATTAATGGGGCCAAATGCGCTACAACCCTGCCAATTGACGCGATTTAGCGAGCACAGTTTTTTAGGGAGTCAATTGTGCTTGTGAAGGTCATAAGGCTATAAAGTATCGTCGTTAACTTTGCCAATCGCGTTATTGGCGACGTTGGCCAACTATATCGCCGGGCCGGAAAGCGTTATTACGCAATAGCGTGTATTGCTTTGTCAAGAACAGTCCTGATCGAGGACAACTGCGAAAGCATAGGCGGGGAGGTCGAGATGACCTACCCGCACATCCGGCCAGAGTTAAGGGCGAGGATCAAGTCGATCGTCATTCCAGAGGCCGGGGGGATCGACCATCTGCCGGATGACGTCGCTGCGCTGACAGATTACCAGAGTGGAGTCGGCTGACCTGTTTGTCAGGTTTTGAATTGTCGTCTCCATGAATGAGAGTATCTTCGGGGTGCTGTCTCCTCACTTGGTGAAAAGCTAGAGCCTTTTTTTGAAAGATGGCTTCGCGTACTCGGGAGGGCGTGCTAACCCCGCATGCACCCGACCAGGCTGAGCTGCGCGAAAACTGAGGCCACACGCGCCTCTGCGTGGTTTCTGGCGACACTCTCGCACCGATACCCGCCTGGCGCGTGATGCTGGTGTTAGGGCGCGTTTTCCGAGCCATGGATAAGCCAGTTGTGCGTTGTGAAATAAATTGTGCTATAATGTGCGTGGAGGTAAGCGATAACCCTGCAAGAGATCCTGGCCGACATTCACTCGCTCGAGGAAGAGTTGTTGGCTTTTGAGCGCAAATATGGCATACGATCAGAGACCTTCTACGCCGCGTATGTGGATGGCGAGGAACCAGAAGATGATAGTTGGGTGCTGAATTTTGGTGAGTGGGCCAGCGTGTACCGGACTTGGCTTGCCAGACAGGCCGAGTATCGCAACGAGATACAGAGGATACAGCACAACGCACCGAGCCTGGCAGGGTTGATTCGAGCAGCTTGATGGGCGAGCCGCTGCGTACTCCGGAAGACTACGAACTGTTCTTGTACACGCTGACCGAGCGTTTCTCGTCAATACGCAGCTCTACAGTGACATTTGTCCGCCGTGGTGTCTCACTTGGGCGTGTCGCAGGCGAGATCTGCTTCGACTATGGCCTCCGTTTAGTCATTCGTGAGCGACTTGTATGGCAACGTCTGCCTGTGGTCATAGACTCGTATGGATACGAAGTCTGGCAAGGGGATGAGAAACTGTACTGGTATGATTCCCAGCCACATCCGAACGAGCCAGACTTGGAGAGCAGTTATCCCCACCATAAGCATATTTCTCCAAACGCCAAACATCACCAAGTTCCTGCTCCTGACAATGGGGTCAACCTTAGAGTTTTCATCGGGCTAATTTGCCGAAGCTGATTCGAGAGGTCGAATCTCTTATTAAGAGCTAGGTAACACAGAGTAACGCCACTTCAAAAAAACGCGCCCTAACATTGCCTCCAGCCGACCAGGCTGAGCAGTCCGGTTTGCGAGGTTGGCTGGGCCTGTCATCGGGTTTTTGAGCGGTGGTGTCTGGCATGGGCCGCCTGGTGGCTGAGGCCAGCCGTTCGCTATTAGAATAATGGGTTCGAGCATTGGTAACAGGATGAAATATAAAATTGCATTCAAACCAAGAGCTTTAAAAGATTGCAGGAGAATTCCCAAATCTCAGTTAATGCATATCTTTGAGCAAATTGAAATGATGTCTGGCGGACTAAAAGGTGATGTAAAACATTTAACAGATTTTACTCCAGAGTATCGGCTAAGAGTTGGCAATTACAGGATTCTCTTCGAAATAGAGGAAGATAAATTAATTATTTACCGGATTCGTCATCGTAAAGAGGCCTATAAGTAAAGGAGGCGCATTGTGATTTCAATAAACACACAAGTGCTTGAAAAAAATGGTAAAAAACAATTTGTTGTTCTTCCATATGAAGACTTTTTAAAATTACAGGAAGAGCTGGCATGTTATGATGACCTTCGAATTTTACGTGAGGCAAAAAAAGAGGAACAAGACGCTCCTTCGGTTAGTCTTGAAGAAGCCAAAACTATTTTGGACATAAGATAGCGAACAAGGGCATGAAGAGGGACGCCAAACAGCACGGCGGTCTTTCCAAGGTCCTGCCCGCAAAAAGGCTGGTGCTTTTTCAAGGTTAGTTACTCCGCTTGTTTGGCGCCCCTTATGCCTGTCGTTATACGCTATGGAAAATAGGGTGAGGACGACATGTATTGGATAATAATTGCCGCAATAATAAGTTCAAGCTTAATTGTGTTTAGAGGTCTGATCTATGAAAAACGTGATTTCGATACGGATTGGAAATGGTAGCTTATTATTATTGTTAGTCTAATTGCAAATATACTTGCATTTTTTGGTTTTCAGGAATTACTGAATACGTGCGTAAATACAAATACCGACCATTCAGTAGTACTTTCAGTACTATCACTTTTAGCGGCCGGCGTAATAGCTGGAAATTTTGCGTTTAGCTATCAAGATGCAGCAACAGATGAACGTATCCTGCCAAACGCCATTTCAATTATCTTTGTAAATTTATTTTATATTCTGTTCGGCTCAGTTAGTTATTACACTGGTATAAGTATAGATTCCGATACAACAAAAATATTAATGTGGATACTTCCAACAATAATGGTACTTATTTTGGTCGCTAATACGTTAAATAATTATTGGGATTACCGAGAAAGAGATGAATAATTCCGCGTATAACAAATCACTCCTGCCGACCGCCAACCTCGCTGGTGCTCGTCCGGCGTCGGCAGAGTTCAAACGTTAGACGGCCTGCTCGTTGCATTTGCCGTGAACAAGCTTTTGAAGGAGTAGATGAGATGAAGCATCCCTTTCAAGTGGGCGGGAGATATCGGAATCGGCAGGGAGAATATGAAATTGTCAGTCTCGATGGTTCCAAGATGGTGATTCGATACTCAAATGGCAGCGTACTTAAAACCAGTGTGGAGTTGCAAGCTCGCATCTGGCAGAACATCCAGGCGGAAGAGAGCATGAGACCGCGAGTTGAGAAAGCTGGTTCGCTCTCTCGCCGTCGGCGGCAAGGGGGGCAGAGGGGGCTTGAATTTCAAGGCTTGCAGGATCATGATTTCCAAAAAGGTATGGCTGGCACATCTTGGCGGGCTAGGTCAAGCCTGGGAGGTTTGCTGGCTCAGCGGATGTCAGACACTACCCGGCATTTCTTTCAATCGTATGCAATTTACCGACGGGCAGAGGTACACGTTGCTCAACCGACCTATTATGATACCGAAACCAAATGGCGACAAGCCAAGTTCGTGTTCGCGCTAAACCCGAAGAGCGCATGGTACGGGTTTTACATTGAGAAGAATGAGGGGCCGATGGATGATACCTGGCATTGGCCCAATTTCCTTGGTGCTCTTGAGAGTGAGCCAAAGCTTCGGCAAGAGGTTGAGCTCGCAATGCGTCGATTAGGATTGCGCTGGGGAGTTGATGTTGGGGCTGATGGCGGTTTGATAGCCCAAGTGAAGGCATTGCCAACAGGTCTGATGTGGGAGTGGGAAGATAGAGCTGAGACAGAGGATATTCAGTGGCCCACTTTCATCCAAAGGCTGCGTGACATTGGAACTGAAAAATGGTGTGATTTGTATCTCTGCACTTCCATTGTCAAAGATCTATCTATAGCCGCAGGTGTACGGCTTGTTGATACGGTGACAGAGGTCTACCGGGCTTTGCTGCCGCTTTACGAAGCAAGCACGCAACGCATTAGCTCTGGCGGAGGGAGCAGTTGAGGTCAGTGCGGGCCGCCCAACATGTCGATGCAGCCGACCCGCTAATCGAGCCGGTTTTTGAGGTAGGTTTGGCGTTTTCAGGATTGTGGTTCAAGTGTGGAGTTACTGCGAAACCCGCGTGCGGCTGAGCTCGATGCCGTTAGGCGGCCTCCACACACAATCAGTGAGAAAAACATTGGCGATGCCGATACACAAAGCAATAGTTCAAGCGATGTAGCATGGGGAGAGCCATCAATGACGGAATCTCATATTGAGATAATCTGGACAGACTACATGAAATATCGGGCAAGGTTACGGGGATTCGACCTTGCCAAGATAGAGCATATTGTGAGATAGTCGGGTGAGCGACATTTTGACACTGTGACAGGTCGTCTCGTCGCAGTAGGCCGCATCGATGACTTGTTGGTGATAATACCGTGTGATACCGATCTGGGTTCAATCACGCCGGTAGCTATTCATGCCACAACACGCCAGCAAATCAACTTCCGGCTCAAGACGGGGAGGTTTATCAATGAGTAAGACACGCATGATGTACTTTGAGAAAGATGATGTATTACATCTGGCAATTTCGGATGAACCAGAAGCAGGGAGTGTCGAACTTGGCCCCAACATCACGGTTGAGTTGAACGACAAAGGTGAGATGATCGGCATCGAGATTTTGGAGGCCAGCTGCTTCATTCGGGATTCAATTATGGAATCGGTGCAGGCAAGGGTGCTGCGTGTTCCCGAGTTTCGACCTGCTTGATGATTCGGTGACACTCGCATGTTGTCCAGTCGATTGAGCCAGAAAACTGGCCGCCCAACCCTGTGTGGAGACGCCCCCCATCCTTGCGCTTTGATGAATCGTGTTTTGCCTGCGTTGGTATTGGTGATTCAGGCGGGTCTCGCCAGCGGGGGCAGGTGGGAGCGGCTTACACCATCCGTTTTAGCCGCTTGTAAATGATTCTTCCGTAGCATTTGTTCCGTTCTGTGTTAAGCTAAAACCAGGAGCTTCCAATGCTGAAAGATTTAACAGAAATTGGACAAATTGTGCAAAACGCGGTTGTGTTTAACCCGCGTAATTGGGAGATGTTAGCTATGGAGAGTGGCTCTTTGCATCAGGCAGTAGAGAACCTTTTTACTTTGCTGGAAGCCAGAAACATTGATTATGTTCTGGTCGGGGGTGTGGCTCTGTTGAATTATGTGAAAGGGCGAAACACACAGGATATTGATTTGATCATGGCTTTGGCTGATTTATCCAACGTCCCTGAAATTTCCATAGAACAGCAAACGAACCCGTATTTTGCTCGCGGAAAATTTGAAGGGCTGCAGATAGACATACTTCTGACGAAAAACCCGTTATTTAGGTTGGTGCAGAAAAAATATGCCGTTTTACAGAGATTTTTGGAGCAGGAAATATCCATAGCGACAGTAGAAGGATTGCTGTTGCTCAAATTGTATGCGTTACCTTCTTTGTATCGGCAAGGTGATTTTGTTCGTGTCAGTGTGTATGAAAATGATATAGCGGCCTTGCTCTATACTTACGAGCCTGATATGAATGAGATTGTACAAACATTGGCGGGGTATATAGGAGAAGGCGATCTCCTTTCGATTAGCGATATAGTTGAAGAGATCAAGCAACGGATACAGCGTTTTCAGAGCGGGCAAGACGATAACAGTAGCAGCTAACCCTGCGTTAAGCTGACCCGCCTTCGGCTCTGGGGCTTCGGTGCGGTTTTTGCTCAAATTTTTTAGGGTAAAATTGAGTCGCGTTTGGCAAATCGGCGGGCGGCTTACGTCACCGTGGGGCGTATTACTACAAACAAAGAAGAACAGTGAGTGGCACACATCCGATGCTGGGTAGAGATGTCTCCTTCCACATTGTGTTTCGAGCTTGGGAGCAGTGTCAGCAAAACCTGTTGTGAGCGGGAGGGTGAGTGTATAATTCAAATATGGCATTTATCAACGATCTTCGTGTTAGGTTTGCCCAAGATCAGTTTAAGTTCTCAAAACATGCTGTTGACCAAGCCATCTTGCGAGATATAGCAGTTCAGGAAATACGCGAGGCAATGGAAACAGGAGAAGTGATCGAGGACTATCCTGATGATAAATACGGGCCGAGTTGTTTGGTGTACGACGTCACTCGCCAGGGGATGCCGTTGCACATCCACTGTTGTTATCCTTCGCGGCCCATAATCAAGATTATCACGGTTTACGAACCTGATCCGCGGCGATGGATAGATTGCAGAAAGCGGAGGTAGCGATGAATGGAAAACGAGAAGAAAAGCTGGTGTATCGGAGAGTACGGTATACCCTATATAAGGATGGGAGATTCTATATTGTTGAGAATGTTCCTGCGCGAGTCAACGAAGAAACGGGAGAGCAATTTTTTGATCCCGAGACAGTAGAGGCGTTGCGAAGCGTTATTTTAGGAGGAAAGAAGCCAATCCGAATGATGCAAACGCCTGTGTTTGATTTTGCGTAAGGGATGTGGAGGAAATTGCTTTACAGAGAAAGATGCGCCCAACCCTGCATTCATCCGACCCGTCTTTGGCAGTAGGTAAGCAGTGCGGAATTTGCCCCTTTTGGTTCTGGTCAAAGTTTCTCGGATTGCCAGGCACGGCGGGCGGGTGACGCTCCCGTTGGGCGGCTTCTGTGTATGAAAGAGTGCACAAGCTTGGAGCACAGTCTATCTATTCGAGAAGGAGGTAAAAAATGAAGCAGTATCACAGAAATATTGTCTGTCTTGTCGTGTTGATGTTGCTTCTGTCGGCCTGCAGCCATAGCACTCCCAAAGCAACTTCGCTGCCTGAGGCTACTTCCACCAAATCATCTCCAACAGTCATTTCGACTCCGGGCCACCAAGGCAAATCCTGTCTTGCTGATCTTGCCATCTACCCCGGCGCACGTGAAGAGCCACAAATGCGGGCCGAGTTGAAAGACTTCGTCCGTCAAATGGAAACGACGGCGCAGACATCAGGAGGCGAGGTTGCTGTCTACACCACGACGGATACGCCGTCCAAAACTGTTGCATTCTACCGGAAGAACCCGCCCCGTGGAGGATGGAACAGGATACTGGCCCTCACCTCAAGTAAAGGTGGGATCATCGTATGGGGCAAAGGAAACCTCAGCGCACAAGTGTTTGTAGCCGTCCACAAGCAGAAAACGGTGATCTTGTTAGGCTGCAGCCAGAAATTAGGCTCGGCTCAAGGGCCAAAGCTGCCTACGTACACCAAGAAAAATGGTCTCGCCGCCAATAGCGTGACCTCCATTGCGGTTGCAGCCGACGGTTCTGTCTGGTTTGGAACCTCGTCCGGGCTGTCCCATCTGAAGAGCGGTCATTGGACAACCTATACCGAGGACAAGGGACTGCCGGGGAACCAGATCAGTGCGCTGGCAACGGGAACGGATGGCACGCTTTGGGTCGGTACCAATTTTCGTGGGGTAGCTCATTTTGACGGGTCTTCGTGGAGGACCTATACCAAGCAGGATGGGCTGCGCCATAACAAGGTCTCCTCCATCGCCACAGCTCCTGATGGAACCATGTGGGTTGGCTCCTGCGATGTGCGCGGAGGCATTTCCCACTTCGATGGCCACGGGTGGAAAACTTATGACAAGAGCAATGGTCTTGGTGACAACTGCGTGAATGTCATCGCGGTCACCTCCGATGGAACCGTTTGGGCCGGCACGAAGCGAGGCATATCGAAGTTCGACGGTACCAAATGGACGAATTACACCACCACCAATGGCCTGGCGGGGAACAAGATCAATGCCGTGGCAGTGGCTCCAAACGGTGCGGTGTGGGTGGGCACGGATAGCGGAGTATCCCGCTTTGACGGTCAAGCGTGGAAAACATACACCCCCGACGATGGGCTGGTTGCCCCGAAAGTCCATGCCGTCGCGGTCGCTCCTGATGGCTCCCTATGGTTCGGCACGTCTGGCGGCGTATCGCACCTGAAAAGCGGGGAATGGCACAACTACACGACCCGTGACGGTCTCCCAAGCAACACGGTGATCTCCATCTTCGCCGCACCGGATGGCAAGGTCTGGGTAGGCACGGCCTTCAATGGCGTGGCAGTCATAGAGCCATCGGAGTGATCATGATTAAGTAACCACGACTAACACCGAATGCCTCGGCATCCTGCGGGATATGGCCGGTGAGGCCGTCCAACAACAGCTACAGCGGACAGCGGCTGCGCCGCTGACGCTACACGTTAGCCGGCCTTCCGATCCAGCTTTTCCAAAAATATGCCTCTTTTCGTCACTGGCTTGACAAAAACGTCGAGTTGGTGTATCTTCTTAGTAGATACATAGAAAGGAGACATTACTATTAGAACGCGAGTGCAGAAATGGGGCAACAGCCTGGCCCTACGCATCCCCAAGCCTTTTGCCACGGAAATTGGGTTGCAGCGGAATTCGACGGTTGAGGTGTCGATAGTGGAAGGACGACTGGTTATTGTGCCGATTGTTGAGTTTGCTTTGACTCTCGAATATCTGTTAGCGCAAGTAACCGAGGACAATTTGCACGGTGAAATCGAGACCGGCCCTACGGTAGGGCGAGAGGCATGGTGAGTTCCATGATCTATGTTCCCGAACGTGGCGATATGGTCTGGATTACCTTGAATCCCCAGGCAGGGCATGAACAGGCAGGGCGGCGGCCGGCAGTGGTACTCTCGCCAGCAGCCTACAATGGCAAGGTAGGGTTAGCGATACTCTGCCCCATCACGAGGCAAGTCAAGGGATACCCGTTTGAGGTGCAGATACCAAGCGGGTTAGAAGTCAGCGGAGTGATTCTGACCGACCAGCTGAAGAGTTTTGACTGGCGTGCCCGCGAGGCGGAGCTGGCAGCCAGATTGCCAACTGCAACGGTAGTCGAAGTGCTGCAAAAACTCAATACGCTGTTAGGCAGGTAAGTGTCATGATTATGTACCGTACTGGGCAGAACCAGGCCGGCTAATAAAAAATACCCGACGCAGAGGCGAGAAGGAAAAGGATTGAAAAATCCTTGCGTCTTGGCGGCTCCGCGTCGGGGTTTTCTATGTATAGGCGCGGGCGGTAGATCGCCTCTTTATAATCCCTATCACAATCAGTCCAGCAGCTTAGGCTTGTTTCGGTGCTTTTGGAAATTTGACACCCTCCGCTTCCAGGCATATTATTTGTTTTGAAAGAATGTTTATTGCCGAATCCATTTTTTCAGCTTTTCAGGAGTGTTATCCGGAATGGTTCCGGGTAAGTCCTATGGGGGTGGCTTAGGCGGAATTAGTCCGTATAAGTATAGTTCGGTGTGCGAAAGATGACAAAAAATGAACAAGAGAAAGATTCTTCAAAAAATACTTTCAGGTTCAAAAAACATAAGGTTCTCTGATATGGTAAATCTTGTTCAAGGTTTTGGCTTCACCTTATCAAGAACAGATGGGAGTCATCACATTTTCACTCGACCGGACATTCCGGAACTTGTCAACCTGCAAAATGTGAAAGGTCAGGCGAAGCCATATCAGATTCGTCAATTTCTGAAGCTTGTCGAGAGATATAATCTGAAATTGGAGGAGAACGAATAATGCGCGACTACCATATAAATATTTTCTATTCCGAGGATGACGGTGGGTACATTGCTGACATCCCTGATCTTGAAGCATGTTCAGCATTTGGTGATACCCCTGATGAGGCACTACGTGAAGTTCAAAAGGCCAAATCTCTTTGGATTGAGGTCGCCAAATCGGAAGGTAAGCCAATCCCACCGCCTAAGTATCGACCGGTTATATATCAAGCACAATTTGCTTGACAGGAAAAAACCACTCATGCCCGACGTTAGGCAGATAAGTCAGTCATGCAATTCGGTCTGCTTGATCCGACGCTACAGCACATCCAGACCCGATGGACTAACCCCAAAGACGGAACTCTCTTTTCTTGCTCACCAGCGCCGACGAAGGAGCGGCGTTACGGTAGAATAAAAAATATCCGACGCAGCGGCAAGAAGGAAAAGGATTGAAAAATCCCTGCGTCTTGGCGGCTCCGCGTCGGGGTTTTCTATGTATAGGCACGGGCGGTAGATCGCCTCTTTATGATCCCTATCTCAATCAGTCCAGCAGCTTAGGCTTGTTTAGGTGCTTTTGGAAATTTGACACCCTCCGCTTCCAGGCATATTATTTGTTTTGAAAGAATGTTTATTGCCGAATCCATTTTCTTCAGCTTTCCAGGAGTGTTATCCGGAATGGTTCCGGATAAGTCCTATGGGGGTGGCTCAGGCGGAATTAGTCCGTATAAGTATAGTTGGGCGGCCTCAGAACCACAGAGATAGCTCAGGGGAAGCGAAGACAAAACTTCAGAGGGGATTGCGAATCGTGGAAGAGTCAGGCAAGATACTGAAAGAAACCCTTCTGGAGGTGGTTGACAACCAGTTGCGGGATCAAACTCGACCGGAAACCCAGGAAACGTATGAACGGCTGATGACAGAGGGGTACTCTGACCAGGAGGCACGGGAGTTAATCGCAACTGTCTTGAGCAACGAAATCTTTGAAATGTTGAAGCACAAAAAGCCATACGACCGCGAGAGATATGTCACCATGCTCCGCCGACTTCCAAGGTTGCCGTGGGAGTCGTTTGACAAGTAGTGCATGGCCAGCGCTCAGTTCCATAGCGGTTTTTGTGAGGTTAGCGATGAGAAAATCGGATCCGCTCTTAGCCCGAATCGAGGCGTTTAATCAAGCTCAAGAGGGCGGTGTGATCGTCCGCCGAGCCAAAGGAGGATACTCCCTTTTCGGGGAGGAATATGGCACACCCGTTGCTAGATTGCGTCCTACAGGCAATGGAGATGAGGTTGAAGTTTTGTGGTGGAGTCACCGAGACAAGTGGGAGCCTGTTGGTGAATTTGGCGGGGTCATTCTGCCCTTGGATGACGCGCTAGAGTATATAGCTGAAGACCCCCTTGGCTGTTTTTGGATTTGAATGCTTGAGGCTGGTGCCATCGCAGTTTACTTTCAAGATGGAGGCCGCCCAACAAATCAATCAAGCTGACGCGCTGATCGAGGCTGCAATTGAGGCGGGGCTGGGTTACGGATCGCGGTTGGGCTTGGTGGGAGGCTCGGAGAACCCGCGCGCAGCTTATCTCCGGTCCGTTATAGATTAACCATGTGGTTTGAATTTCCTATTTTTGTCTTCTGTGGAGGGAACCTGATGATGTCCAGGGTTAGTAGTCTGGTCATCGTTGGAGGCGTCCTTGCACTGCTGACAGCCTGTGGGGATGAGATCATGCCGATGACCAGCACAGGTGGCAAACTGGGGAATCACTTGTTCTGCAGCATAGACAGCAAAGATAGCAGCGTGCACATTGTCTCCGGCGGCAAGTACACGCGCTGCTTCTCGCTGATCATCCCGTCGAGCGCCCCTGCCCGGCTACACCGTCACCTGTGTCGGCCTGCCTGTGCGTGAACGCACGCAGACAGGCGCTCAGGTCGCTCACCAGCGTTGCCTTACCCTCCACACAGGCATTGACAGTATAGCCCTGATTCTGACATTCGCAAAGTGTACCAAAATGCTATCTACCGTCATGCAGAAATTGGATACTACCGTCATCCAATATTTGGGCCACTTTGGCCGCGAACTCGTGGCCCACTTTGGCCGCGATTTGACAGTCGCGGAGGCCGGCGGCTTTGCCCTCGTCTGTGGGGAGGCTTTGCAGAAAATCAAGCTGGTTCACGCAACACGCAACACGTAACACGCAACACGCAACACGTCCTTTTGAGTGCTGTTTATGGCATCCCCCAAAAGTCCCATTGTTAAACGACCGGCTTCTCTTATTATGATAGAGGAGTTGAATCAATGCCAACCGGTAACCCTGGTGGTGTTCGGCGGTTGCTCTAATTGATGTACACTTTCCGGGACCCCTTGTTTTGAGTGTGTGATAAGGTTTAGAGGACTTGTTGCGAAATGCAGGAGGGAGGGTCAGCTTTTTATGCCGGCAGAAGAAGTTCATAACTTAGAGCAACTCCGCTGCGCCCAGGCTGCCCTCCGCAGATCTGTTTCTTTGCAGGAGCCCATGGCGGAAGAGGAGTTCTTCACCACCGTTTGCCGGGAGAGCCTTGCCTTGGCGGCTGCCCAGCGGGCTTCCATTTTAGTGCCCATCCCCGGTACTCAGAATCTCCGCTTCCTAACCCATTGTGGCCAACCACATCTCGAGATTGAAAACTCCCTGGTTCCGCAATCTAGCATCGCCGGCTATGCGTTCTCGTCCCAGCACATGGTTATCGTCTCAGACGTTGGCCGTGACAGTCACTTTTACTCCGGTGTGGACGAAAAGACCGGCCTGCGTACTCTCTCTCTGATCGCCCTGCCGCTTTGGAGGCAAAATAAGGTCATTGGCGTTCTGGAGGTTATTAATCGAAATGACGGAAAGCCGTTCACTGAACAGGATGGCTTGGTGCTCAGGGCATTCGGTGAGACTATTAATTTAGCGCTTTCAGCCCAGCGGCAGGTCAACTACTTGCAGACGCTAATTGAGGCGGGCAAGGAGATGGCCAGCGTACAAGAGAGCCAGCAGCTCTTGCAAGAACTTTGTCATGCTGCCCAGAAAATCGGCCGGGCGGAAGCTGCTTCCATCCTCCTGGGTCCCGATCAAAATGGGAGTTTACAATTTGTAGCGGCAACTGGTCCTTCAGCAGACAAGCTACGTAAAGTCGCCGTTTCTATGGATAGTATTGCCGGACGCAGCCTCACTAGCGGCCAGCCCCAGATCATCAATCAAGTTGATGAGAAGGCGATTCAGGCGCATGGCATTGATTACCTGTCTGGCTTTCATACAAAGATGATCCTGGCTGTTCCTATCGTTCATCAGGACAAAAAAATTGGTGTTTTCGAGGTATTGAACAAGCGGAACGGTGAGCCTTTTGATGAGGAGGATGCTTTCCTGCTCCGACTTCTAGCCGGGCAGGCTGCTATAGCAATTGAAAATGTCCGCCTGCAAGAGTCACGAGAGCAAGCGCTGCAGGAACTGCGAGATTTAGACCGGCGGAAAGACAAATTTCTGGCGGTGACTTCTCATGAACTTAGAACGCCTCTAACGGTAATTATGGGCTATAGCGAATTTCTGCTCAGCCACCTGAAGGAAAAGAGGGATAAAGAAGGGCTCATGTACCTAAAGGGGCTAGCTGAGGGGACAAGTCGCCTAAGTGAGATCATCGAAGTCATGACCAGCATGAACAACTTATTACAGACGGTTGTTGCTCCCGGCGGGTGGAGCACTATTGACCTGACAGAACTTGTACAGCAGTTGCCCTTAGAGTTCCAGACGTGGATACGCACCAAGCGGTTGGACTTCATTCTGGAGGGGGGAACAGAGCCGGTTTACGTTCGTGGGGATGCCAAGTGGCTGAAACAGGCCATTAGCAACCTGATCAGCAATGCTATCAAGTTCACAGAGTCCGGTGGCAAAGTCGTTCTGGCTATCCAGCCTAGTGATGACTCTGTCCAGCTTAGGGTTACCGATACTGGTATTGGTATCCCGCCAGAAGAACAGAAGCACATTTTTGAGCGTTTCTATCAGGTCGAATCGTATCTGACCCGGCAGCACGCTGGCCTCGGCTTAGGCCTTTCCATCGCTCAGGACATCGTCCGGAAGCACGGCGGCGAAATCCAAGTTCAAAGCGAGTTGGGGAAGGGCTCCACGTTCTCTTTTGTTTTGCCTCGCCATTATCCCTCCACTGCATCGGAAGCCAAAGGGCAGCTTCCTGTAACAGGATTGCGTAGCTTATTAGCTGGATGACGCTCTTGGGACTGTCCGTAAAGGTGGCGACAAGTTATTAATACTTGCAAAAGCAAGTATTAGTTGGCGCTGCTTCGAAAATAGCCACAGAAAGGCACAGCCTACCTGCCCTCTCCCTTATTTCTTTATCAGGCCATGGGTAAATATAGTTGTCGTTGACAGGATGATATTATTTTGCCGGCAAAGAGGTCACCAACACTGGCAATGACCCTCACTTTATGCTAATATCAGGTTTGGGAGAAGTAACGTTGGAAACACTCCGCGGCATCGTAGAACGGATTACCTTTTATAACGAAGAAAATGGCTACACTGTGGCCAGATTGGCCCCGGAGCAAGGTAGCGATCGCGTTACCATGGTGGGTAACACACTGGGGATCAATGTAGGCGAGGCAGTAGAGGCAACTGGCCAGTGGCGCAATCACCCTCGCTTTGGCCGTCAGTTCCAGGTAGAACGAATAGAAATTACCATGCCGGCAACGCTGGTAGGGATAGAAAAGTATTTGGGTTCCGGGCTGATTAAAGGCGTCGGTTCCAAGATGGCCCGGCGTATTGTGCGGAAGTTTGGCCTGCAGACAATTGATGTCATTGAGGAACAACCGCAGCGGTTATTGGAGGTGTTAGGAATTGGCCGTAAACGGTTAGCCATGGTAAGAGCAGCCTGGGAAGCGCATCGCCAGATCAAAGAGGTGATGATTTTCCTACAAGCCCACGGTGTTTCCTCCGGTCTGGCGGTGAAGATTTACAAAGCTTATGGCAAGCACTCCATAGAAATGGTGCAGAACGATCCTTACCGCCTGGCACACGAAGTTTACGGTATCGGTTTCATCACCGCTGACAAGATTGCCCAGGGGATTGGCATCCCTGAGGACGCCCCGGAGCGGTTAGCGGCTGCTCTGGCTTATGTTTTGAGCTTGCAAGCAAATCAAGGGCACACCTACTTACCTCGGCCCCTGTTGTTGCAAGAGGCGGCCAACTTGTTAAGGTTACCATTGGAGAAAATCGAGCCGGCGCTGGAATTATTGGCCGATAAAGGAGATATTCGCCGGGAAATATTGCCCTCCACATTGGGGAAAGCAAGGGCGGCCGGCATCGCCGAAGAAGAGGCGATTTACCTGATGCCTTTTTACTATGGCGAAGTCGGAGTGAGTCACCGATTGCGGCGGTTAGTACAGGTGGCGCGGGAACAAGCGGCAGCGTCTCCTTTCCGCACTTTCCAGGGAGAAGATTGGTCAGTGGCTTTTTCTGCTTGGGAAGAGCGGAGTGGAGTCCACTTGAGCCGGGAACAGCGGTTGGCAGTGTACACCGCGCTGCACGAGCCTGTAACGGTGCTCACTGGTGGTCCCGGTACCGGCAAGACGACAACAGTGCGGACGCTGATTGGCTTCCTAGAACAAAAAGGATTGCGGTATGCGCTGGCTAGCCCTACCGGCCGCGCTGCCAAGCGGTTGAGCGAGACTGCAAGGCGACCGGCCAGCACTATACACCGACTGTTAGCCTTTTCACCCCAAAATGGTTCCTTTCAGCGCAATGAAGAGAACCCATTGCCATTGGAGATGCTAGTCGTGGATGAAGCGTCAATGTTAGATTTGCTCTTGACCAATAGCTTACTGAAAGCAGTCCCGCCGGGAGCGCATTTGCTATTGGTGGGGGACATAGATCAGCTCCCCTCGGTGGGGGCGGGCAACGTGTTGCAAGATGTAATTGATTCCGGCCTGGCAGCGGTGATTCGTTTGGAGACGATCTTCCGGCAGGCGGAAGGGAGTTACATTGTTGTCAATGCCCATCGTATCAATGAAGGGAAGCTACCCATTGTGGACCCAAAAGTCTCCCACGATTTCTATTTGTTTAACGTGCCGACACCGGAAGAGGCTGCGACTATGGTGGTTGATTTGGTCAAGCGACGCATTCCCCAGCGCTTCGGTTTGCACCCTCGCGATATCCAGGTGCTCAGCCCTATGCACAGGGGAATAGCGGGGGTCTCGGCATTGAACGTTGCCTTGCAAGAAGCGCTGAACCCGCCAGCACCGGCCAAGCCGGAATGGCAGAGCAGTGGCCGGCTGTTCCGATTGGGTGATCGGGTGATGCAAATCCAAAATGATTATGATAAAAACGTCTACAATGGCGACTGGGGCGAAATTGTGGCACTGGATCTAGTCAACCAACGGCTAAAGGTGCGTATTGACGACCGTGTGATACCCTACGATGCGCTCGATTTGGATGCTCTGGTACATGCTTATGCTATCAGTATCCACAAAGCGCAAGGCTCGGAGTATCCAGCGGTGGTGATCCCGCTTTTGACCAGCCACTACTTGATGTTGCGGCGCAATTTATTATACACGGCAGTTAGCAGAGCCCGGAAGTTAGTAGTCATTGTAGGCAGCTACCGAGCGCTGCGAATCGCCGTTAGCAATCAGCAAACAGGGCAGCGCTTTAGTGGGTTGGTAGGCCGGCTGCGTGAAGGCCTCTCGGCCGGACAGAAGGTGACCATTGGTGACAAAAAGACAGTGTGAGGTTGGAGGAAAATGACAAAACGTGTTTGGGTTGTAGGTTGGGATGGAGCAACGTGGCGTATTTTGCAGCCATTGATGGAAACGGGGCAATTGCCTAATCTAGCCAATCTCGTGCGCCGCTCTGCTTGGGGCAATTTGCAGTCAACGCGTCCCCCAGTGACGGCGACGGCTTGGAGCAGCTTTATGACCGGGCTGACGCCTGGGCGCCATGGACTTTTCGATTGGCAGCTTCCACTGACGGAAGGGTTTCGCCGCCCCTGGATTAACGCCACAGCCCTACAAGGACGGCGATTGTGGGAGTGGGTCGGCCGAGAGGGTAGTCGTGCAGCAGTGCTCAATGTGCCGCTGACATATCCTCCCCGGCCGCTGAATGGCGTCTTGGTCAGCGGCATGTTGACTCCTAATCGCCAGGTGTCATTTACTTATCCAGCAAGTTTGCAGGCAGAATTGCTGCATGCGCTGCCGGATTATGTCATCGATGTAGACATCCAGCACCGGGAGTGGGATATGAGCACGCCCGCCGGGATCCAGTTTTACCTGGATGCCGTCTGCCGAATGTTAGAAAGTCGCCGTCAAACTGTGCATTTCCTGCTGGACCGGGAGCCATCCGATTTCTTCATGGTAGTGTTCACGACACCGGATCGGCTTCAGCACCCGTTTTGGGCTTATGCCGCTGGGGAACCGGTAAAAGGCGTGCTACCGGAACAATGGGAAGTCAACAGAGAAGCGGTAAGTGCCTGCTACCGGCGTCTGGATGCGATTTTAGGTGAAGTCATTGACCGGGCTGATGAGGAAACGACGCTATTTATGCTTTCCGACCATGGCTTCGGCCGTCTGCAAGGGGATTTAGCGTTGAATAATTGGTTATATCAGCACGGCTGGCTGCACTATCGGGCCGGGACCAGCAAGCTGCGTCGCCTTTTGGCTCGTGCTGTGGCGCCAGTGAAACGCCATTTACCATTAGAATTAGTGAAACAAGCGCGGGCTGCTTTCAGTGCTGAGCACTTGTTAGTGTGGGAAAAAACAGTGGCTTATAGCGGCGCGCCTACCGAAGAAGGCATCTGGCTGAACGTACAAGGTCGGGAGCCGGCAGGGGTTGTGTCGCCGGGAGCGGACTACGAGCAGTTACGAGATGAGATTATTGCCGCGGCAATAGAGTGGCGCCACCCACAGACGGGCGAGCGGTTAATACAGCGCGCTTTGCGGCGCGAGGATATGTACAGCGGGCCCTATTCCGGACGAGCGCCAGATATTTTGCTCGTTCCGGCCCGGGGCTGGCGACTCACGCCCCGCAAAGAAGATTGGTTGGTGCAAGATTTGGCCGGCGAAGGGCGTGGCAACCACGAGCCGGAGGGCATTTTATTAGCGGTAGGGCCTGAGATTGCCCCCGGACAAGTGCAAGGCGCACGCCTGCTGGATATGACGCCGACCCTGTTGCATGCTTTAGGCCTGTCAGTGCCAGAGGGGTTGGATGGCCAGGTGCTGCAACAGCTTTTCCGCCCATCGTTCCGGCAAGTGCACTATGGGCCGGGTGGTGATGAAACATTGAGCGAGCAACGCGAGTTTAGTGCCGAAGAAGCGGAGGTCATTGCCCAACGTTTAGCCGGTTTAGGTTACTTAGAGTGAGGTAGGGAAGGAATGCCGGGTAATGTTACTCAGTCTACCTCGTCCGGCGATTGGAAATCGCTGCCACAGTTGCGGAGCCTGTCTGCGCAGGTTGAACGCCAATCGCCGCAGGGCGATCTTGCAGACGTCGCCGTGACTTTTAGTAGCTGGGCTGAGTAGTTACTGCCGGGTGACGCCAAGGAGAAAAGGCGATGGCAGTTGTAAATCAGGAAAGGAGAGGTACTGGAGCAGCCAGCGTAGAGCTATATGGCTTGGGATTACCGGTTATTGACGGCAAAGCAGATTTGCTAGGCATGTTGGAAGCACAATTGCGGGCGCAAAGCTTGCTGCCCCGGAACGGCGACGTTTTGGTGCTCACCTCCAAGTACGTGCAGAAAGCGTTGGGCTTGGTGGTGCGGATCGCCGACGTGCGTCCCGGCCGGCGGGCAAAATTGATCGCTAGGCTCACCGGCAAAACGGCGGTGGAAGCGCAAATTATCTTAGACGCTTCCCGTCGTATTCTTTTCTTTTCCCGGACGAAATTCATGGCGGCGCACCTGGATCAGTTAGGGAGAGAGCAAGAACATGCCCAGACTGCTTTGGCGGGGGAAACAGCGGTGCTGTTCACGGTTAGCAAGAACGGCTTCATCACCAGCGATTCCGGGCTGGATTATTCTAACGTGCCCGCCGGGTACGTGGTGGTAAACGCTTACGACTTTGACCACATTGCAACTGAGATCTGGAAAGCGCTGGAAGAACGCTTCGGCGTGGCTGTCGCGGTGATCATTACAGATACGGAGTTCACCATTTCCAACGGGAAATTTGGCTCCTTGGATTTGGCCGTAGGTTCCGCCGGTATTGCGCCTATTTCCCGAGAGTTTGGCACGCCGGACC
>WFQT01000113.1 GCA_015486895.1 Anaerolineae bacterium | reverse complement strand
TCTGGCGTTTTTATTTTAGCCACAGAAAAATACAGAATTTCACAGATTTGGGTCGAAAAGCAAGGGGGAAATCTGTGTTAATCCAAGCAATCTGCGGTAAAGATAGTTAGGTCGAGCCTAAAACGTCATTTTTGCCAGACTCCAGCATAATAGAGAAAGCTGAGCAGGCGCCGGTTTTTTTCTCCGCAGGCCTAAGTTTCCGCCACCAATTGCAGCAAGAGCGTTTCAGCTTTCCGCAGACGGCGCAGGGCTGTTTCCCGGCCTAGAACGGCAATGCTGCCGAAGAGTGGCGGTGCTACCTTTTGCCCGGTAATGGCCCAGCGCAAAATATTGAACAGTTGGCCTGCTTTGAGGCCACTTTCTGCCACCTGGGAACGCAATATCGCTTCCAACGCTTCCTCATTGAACTCCGGCAAGGCTTCGAGGCGCCGGATGGCTTCCCGCAAAGCCGCTAATGACTCTGCTGCCGTGAGCTTTTTCGCAATCAGCTTGTGCGGATCATATTCCACGTCTTCAACATAGGCGAAGCGAATTAGCGCTGCTGCCTCTGTTAACCGTTTAATGCGCTCCCGGATAAGTGCGACTAATTTGGGTAGCCGATCGTCCTCTGCTAGTTCTTCCTCGCTCTGGTCTAAAGGTTCGGTCAAGAAGGGGATCAGCGCTTTGGTTAGCTCAGGGATTGCCATTTGGCGGATGTATATCCCATTGAGCCAGTCCATTTTGCTAAAAGGCAGTGCCGCCGCCGCAGAGTTGATGTGCTTGATGTCGAACTTCCTGATTGCTTCTTCACGGCTGAAGACTTCAGTGGAATCGTCATAAGACCACCCAATGTTAGCTAAGAAATTGAAAACGGCATCCGTTAGAAAGCCGGCATCCTGATATTCTTTTACATTGACCAATACTTCCTCGCTACCACTCTGTTTCTTGCGCTTGCTGAGCTTGCCCTTGCCGGAGGGATTTAAGATTAGCGGCAAGTGGGCAATTTTCGGCATCTCCCAGCCAAACGCTCGGTAAATAAGGGCATGTCGCGGTGCACTGGAAATCCACTCTTCAGCGCGCATAATGTGAGTGATTTCCATGAAGTGATCATCAATGACGTTTGCTAAGTGGTAAGTGGGATAGCCATCTGACTTGAGCAGTACTATGTCATCTAATGAGCTATTTTCGAAAGTGATTTCGCCGCGAATGAGGTCATAAACTGTCGTTGTTCCTGCCAGCGGCATTTTGAAGCGGATGATGTGGGAACGCCCTTCTGCCTCTTTAGCCGCTCGTTCCTCTGGTGTCAGGTAACGGCAGCGTCGATCATAGCCGGGGGGAAGCCCTTTGCGGCGCTGTTCTGCGCGCATTTCGTTGAGTTCCGCTGGCGTGCAATAGCAACGATAAGCGTGATCGTGCTCGACAAGCCAGTCGGCCCACTTGTGATAGAGCTCCAATCGCTGGGACTGGAAATAAGGGCCATAATCACCGCCAACCTCCGGCCCTTCGTCCCAATCCAATTCCAGCCAGCGTAAGCTTTCTAGCAAGTAACTCAACGCATCCGGCACATAGCGTTTGCGATCGGTGTCCTCAATGCGGAGGATGAAAGTGCCACCGTGGTGCCGGGCGAAAAGCCAGTTAAACAGCGCTGTCCTGGCGCCGCCAATATGCAGATAGCCGGTAGGGCTAGGGGCAAAGCGTACCCGCACTTTTTCTTTGCTCATGAACATTCCTCTGTTTGCGATGTTAGGTCAGTAAAAGTCATAGCTGCCACTTCCGGAAAAACATTGTAATGCAAAGGGAACAAGGTGGCAAAAGCTTTGGCCATTGCGGTGAACTTAGTCACGCCTGAAACAAGGCAGGTACATCTACAATTGGAGTGGTTGTCTTGATGCGCAGGTGTAAGGTACTAATCAAACGCCGGCCGCCGCTGGTGGATGCACACAGATTCTACTACCCCAACGGCCGTCAGAAAAGAGATGAGAGAGCTGCCGCCGTAGCTGATGAAAGGGAGAGGAATGCCGGTCACAGGCATTAAGCCCAAGTTCATGCTTACATTGACGATAACTTGAAAGAAGATCAAAGCAGCTATACCAGTGACAAGGAGCATGCCGGTGCGATCCGGTGCTTTCTGAGCAATCTGCCACAGGTGAAAGATCAATAGTGCCAACAGGAGAAGCACCAGGAAGGCTCCAACCAGCCCTAGCTCTTCGGCAATGACGGAGAAAATAAAGTCTGTGTGGCGCACCGGCAGAAAGTGCAGGCTACTTTGGCTCCCATGGCCGAGCCCTTGTCCCAACCAACCGCCAGAGCCAACGGAGATCAGTGCCTGGTGGATGTGATAACTAGCTTTGGGATCGCTTTCCGGGTGTAGGAAGGAAAGGACGCGCTCTTGCATGTAGCCCGCTAAGTGCATCCATACAAATGGGAGCGTGAGCAGCCCCAAGCCCCCAAAGATGCCCAAGTGAAGCCAATGTGCTCCGGCGATGAAGATCATCACAATGACGGCAAAAGCAACACTGATGGCTGTTCCCAAGTCCGGCTGGCGGTAGATGAGCACTAATGGTGATATAAGAAGAATGAAGGCAACTACCACCCCACCGAACTTTTTAATGTATTCTTTGCTCTGGCCTAAGAAGTGAGCAAAAAAGAGAATGACCAGTAATTTAGCCGGCTCCGACGGCTGTAATGCTACACCACCAATGGTAAGCCACCGTTGTGCTCCTCCTTGTATCTTGCCCACTGTGACAACAATAGCCAGTCCAACTAAGAGAAAGGCATAGAGGAACCAACCAAGAGACTCCCAGACATGGTAATCAATGATGGCGGCAAGAATGAAGAAGAAAAGACCAATGAGGGCGAATATGGCTTGTCGTTCGCCGTAACCAGTTAGACTCTCGCTACTTTTTGTGATGCTGGTTACCATTACGATGCCAATAGCAATTAGTGAAATAACCAGAACCACCAAAAGCCAGTCGAATTCACGCCAGTTTGTCCTCGTCATGCGGCACAGACCTGTTCACTGGGTATATT
>WFQT01000112.1 GCA_015486895.1 Anaerolineae bacterium | reverse complement strand
CCGGGTCTACCGTCGGTGTGACGGTGGGAACAGGCGTGTCGGTCAGCGTGACCGTCAAGGCCGGCCCGTGAACTTGTGTCGGCCTGAATAATAGCGTCGGTGTGAAAGTCGGATACGGTGGTCGCACCCAGTGCCTGGTCTCCTCCTTAACCGTCGATACCGGCTTCTGACACCCTGCCAGGATGAACAAGAACAGCAGCACCAGGGGGAAAACATGTTTCCTCATGACGCCACTAACGCCATAGCCACCGCTTCCACCAAATGCACGGCGTGACGTCCGGTGAAATCCAGGATCTGCTGGCGGCAGGAAGTACCGTCGGCGACGATGACAGTCTCCGGGTCGGTCGCCCGCACCGCCGGCAGCAAATATTCCTCGCCGATTTTGTGCGAAATATCGAAATGCTCCACCTCATAGCCGAAAGCACCCGCCATGCCACAACAACCCGCCTTCACCTCATCCACCTGCCAGCCGGGGAGAGACTCCAGCACGAAACGGGCCGGACCGGTGCCGACCAACGCTTTTTGATGGCAATGGCCGTGCAGCAATGCTTTCCGGGGTACACCGTCAAACGGCAACGCTTGCGGCTCCCGATGCAGCAGGTCAGCAAGGAACTCATCGATAGTCAACAACCCCGTGGTAAATTCTGCCGTCTCCGGACCTGGCAGCAAGTCATGATATTCGTCCTTCATCGTCAAGATAGCGCTAGGCTCAATGCCGAGGATAGGAATCCCAGCTCGCACGTAAGGAAGCAATACCCGGATATTCCGCTCCGCGTACTTCTTCGCCTGCTTCACCATCCCCTGAGAAAGCAATGGGCGGCCGTCTCCGGTACACTTCTTTTCTACCAGTACCTCGTATCCAGCCGCTTCCAGCACACGCACCGCCGCCCGGCCGATATGCGGGTCATTGTAATTCATGAAAGTGTCATGGAAGAGCAACACTTGTCCTCGCTCGCCTTGCCGGGGACGATGCTTATGTTCAAACCAATGGATAAAAGTCTCACGGGCAAAAGAAGGAAGCTGCCGGGCCGGGTGCACGCCAATTCGTTGCAAGGCCCAGCGTGTCAGCGGCACTTTCAGTGCCAGGTTCGCCAAAGGCACCACCGGCGCCGCTATTTTACTCCAACGATGAATGTCCCCGAACAGCCGGTTGCGCAGCGGTAAGCCGTGCCGCTCATAATATTGCGCTTTGAATTCCGTCTTTAGCTTGTTCATGTCTACGGCGGAGGGGCATTCCGCTTTGCACGCTTTGCAGCCAACGCAGAGGCTGAGAATGTCATAGAGCTCTCGGTTATCCAAGCCGTCAGGAAGATGGCCGCTAATGGCTGCCCGCAACGCGTTTGCCCGGCCACGAGTGGAAGCGCGTTCATCTCGCGTCGCCCGATAAGTCGGGCACATAACGCCCAGATCCAACTTGTGGCAAGAGCCAGCGCCGTTGCACATTTCTACCGCCCGACCAAAACCCATTTCCGCCGAGAAGTCGAGAAAAGTAGGGAATTCAGTTGTCTTGTAGTCAGAGCCGTAGCGCAAATTCTCCGTCATTGGCGGCGGGTCAACAATTTTACCCGGGTTCATGATATTCTGCGGGTCAAAGGTCGCTTTCACTCTGCGCAATAGGTCGTAAAGTTGGGGGCCGAAAATACGAGCGTTAAACTCACTCCTGGCTAAGCCATCCCCGTGTTCACCACTCATGGCACCGCCGTAGCGTAACGCCAGATCGCAAGCAGCGCTGGCTAACCGGTGCATTTTCTCGATCTCTTTGGTGTCTTTCAGGTTGAACATAGGGCGAATATGCAAACAGCCGGCGCTGGCGTGGGCGTAGAAAGAGCCACGGGTACCAAATTCCGCCAAAAGGTCACGAACATCCCGCACGTAAGGGGCTAACTTATCTACCGGGACGGCAATGTCTTCCATAAACCCAATAGGCTTGTAGTCACCGTGAACGTTCATTAGCAAGCCTAAACCCGCCTTGCGGATGGCCCAGACATCTGACTGAGCTTCAGAGGAAAGAGCCTGCCTGGCCACCCCCCGATAGCCATGCCGACGTAAATGTGCTTCTAGATCATCCAGCTTTGCCTGCAACTCGGCTTCGCTTTCTCCGTAGAACTCCACCGCCAGCAGAGCCTCCGGTTCACCATCTACGAAAGTCATCCGACGACTATAAGCAGGGACAGTGCGGGCTGCCTGCAAAATAGTACGGTCCATAAGCTCCACGGCCGAGGGGCTTTTCTCCAAGATGACATTGGTCATCTCCATAGCCTGGATCAAGTCATCGAAGTTGAGAATCAAGAGCGCAGTCATTGATGGTTTACGCACCAAATTCAAGGTTACTGTGGTCATAGCAGCCAAAGTTCCCTCGGAACCGGCCAGCAATGGCGCCAAGTTAAATTTCCCTTGATCCATCAAACGTGTCAGATGCGTTAAGTTATAACCGCTGGCCCGGCGCCAGTGCTTGGGAAAATGGGCATCGATCTCAGCCCGATTTTGCTGCAAAAGCGCCGGAATATCCCGATGCAGCTTGGCCTCCAGAGAAGCGCCGCTGCCTTTCGCCCGTGCTTGCGCGAGGTTTAGCTGCCGGAATGTGGCTGTAGAGCCATCAGATAGAACAACGTCAGTGGCCAAAGTGTGGTCCACCGCCATGCCGTAGAGGATGGAATGCGATCCGGTAGCGTTATTGCCGACGATGCCGCCAATCGTGGCTCGGTCAGCGCTGGCCGGGTCAGGACCGAACTGCCAACCGTACTGCTTCGTCGCCCGGTTCAGCCGATCCAGCACCACGCCCGGCTGAGCACGCGCCCATCCCTCTTCAACGTTGACCTCCAAGATGGCATCCATGTACTTGGTATAATCTATGATAACTGCCGAGCCAACTGCCTGCCCAGCTAAACTGCTTCCGCTTCCCCGGGGCAGCAGCGGTACACCATGCTCGGCGCAAAGGCTCACCACAGCCACGACATCGTCAGCATTTTTCGGCACAACAACGCCCACGGGGTCAATCTGGTAG
This sequence comes from Anaerolineae bacterium, assembly GCA_015486895.1. Lineage (GTDB taxonomy): Bacteria > Chloroflexota > Anaerolineae > JAADDB01 > JAADDB01 > S014-12. The sequence continues at coordinate 15,723 of WFQT01000112.1, read as the reverse complement.
TTACTAGCATCACTGCTATATAAAATGCGGGTGATCTGATCAAAATACACTTCGCCGGATACCCGGCGCTTCAAGGCTTCTTCTAAATCACGATAGGGATCATCGATAATCATCCACTTCTCTCCAACGACATTACTGAGGATAACATATTGTAGGGAAAAGGGCTTTAACAGTCAAAAGCGTCCCCGAAGCAAGGGCAGACTCATGGATTGCCACTTGAAATCAGGCTTATGTACGCCAGACTCGCAAACTCTCCCCGCGAGCAGCCAGGTATGATTGGACTTACGCTCACTCCAAAATCTCCAAGCACTCCAAGCTGCCCAGCGACAATGCACATGGTAACATCACCACTATCCAGTTGTTCTATCTCAATGACGTCGGCGCTCATATCAACCAATACCATAGCAGCATAAGGACCAGCCAACTCTCAAGAGCAATCCATAGCGCAAATTCCATCCAACGGCCGTTCACTGGAGATGATTATTACTCCTTTAGGATCAGAACAACAAACTCGTCGTAACTACCCAGCCCAGCGACTATAAGTCACGGCAACGCCTGCAAAATCGCCCTACGGCGATTGGCAAGCAACCTGCACAGGCAGGTTTCGCAACGGTGGCAGCGATTTCCAATCGCCGGACGAGGTAGGTTGCGTAGTTACATGATTCCTTTGTCTTGAATCTGCACGATCGGTGGTAAAGAATACGATAACCTTAGTAGTCACAACCCGTGAGAGCCAGACGTCAGTTTAAGGCATAGTGCAACGCCCATCTTCGAACAAGATTCCGTAACTGAACTTTGGCGTTTTTTTTCTTCGGCCACAGAAAAACACGGAATTACACAAATTGGAGTCGAAAAATAAGAGAATATCTGTGTTAATCCGTGCCATCTGCGGTAAAGATAGTTAAGTCGAGCCTAAAACGTCATTTTTGCCAGACTCCAGTCCGTAAGTTGAATTGGCGTTTTATACGCCCAAGTACGCCTCTTTAATAGTGGGATTGTCCATTAATTCCTTGGCGTCGCCGCTAATGGTGATGTGACCCACATCTAAGACGTAAGCACGATCAGCCTGTTCTAGTGCCAGAAGCACGTCCTGTTCAACGATGAGAACAGTCATGTCTCGCTGGATGACTTGAGAGACTGCTTCATAAATGTTCTCGACGATAATGGGTGCTAGGCCCAGGGAAAGCTCATCGATAAGCAGTAACTTTGGGTTGGCCATCAGACCGCGCGCTACGGCGCACATCTGCTGTTCGCCGCCGGAGAGGCTACCCGCTACCTGGTTGAGTCTTTCTCCCATTTGGGGGAAGAGACTGAGGACAAATTCAAAGTCCTCTTTGACTCTCTCTGTATCCTTGCGTAAGTAAGCGCCCATCATGATATTCTCTTTAACCGTCATACCGGCAAAGAGGCGTCGCCCCTGGGGTACCTGGCCAATGCCCAAATGGAGGATTTCGTCCGCTGGTAAACCACTGATCTCACGACCGTCGAGCTTGATGCTCCCAGACATGGGTTGTAGCAGCCCGGAAATGGTGTAAAGTAAAGTGCTCTTACCAGCACCGTTGGAACCGACTAAGGCAATAACCTCCGACTTATTGATCTCTAAATTGATATCCCAGAGGACCTGGACTTCTCCATAGCCTACATTCAAGTTCTCGATTTTCAGCATAAGGTCCTCCTTTATTATACTTTTGCCGCTACGGCTTTTTGCTTCATGTGTCGCTGAGCAAATTTCTCACCCAGATAAGCTTTAATCACGACAGGATGATTCAGCACTTCTTCCGGGGTCCCCTGCGCCAACTCTTGGCCGAAGTTCATAACGAACACTCTGTTCGTAATGCCGACAATGGCTTTCATTACGTGTTCAATAACCAGTAGCGTCACTCCTCGTTCATTGATCTTTCGTACCAGTGCCATAGCGCTTTCTATTTCTTTGGTGTGTAAGCCAGCCATCACTTCATCCAAGAAAAGAAGTTCTGGTTCCATAGCCAATGCTTTGGCCAACTCCAATCGTTTCAGGTAAGGAATAGTCAACTCATCGGCGTATCGGTCTTTGAGGTGTGACATGCCAACGAAATCGATGAGTTCATCCACTTTTTCCAGCGCTTCTTTTGAAGATCGTGTATGGCCTGTGTGGCCAAACATAGCACCTACAGCAACATTCTCGCGCACGCTCATTCCCCGAAATGGCTTGACGATCTGAAACGTGCGGGCTATGCCGATGCGGCCCACTTTGTAGGCCGGCCAGCCGGTAATGTCCCGCCCTTTGAAATACACCTTGCCACTGGTGATGGGTATCATCCCCGTGATGATATTAACGAAGGTAGTCTTGCCGGCTCCGTTGGGTCCGATCAAGCCTAGGATCTCCCCCTGATAGATCTTCATATTAACCTTTTCAACGGCTGCCAATCCGCCAAAGTGCTTTGTTACGCTCTGTGATTCTAAGATTACTTCTCTTTCCATGGCTATACCCTGTATATCCTCACATTTTCCAGAAGTGCACGCCAGGTAAGTTTTCTCTTACCACTAATGAAGTCCATGATACCTTTTGGCGTGAAGACCATCACTAAGATAATGATGGTACCCAACAGCGTTGCATGGAGTTGTCCAATAGGCAGGAAGAAGACCAATATCGTAACGAGAATATAGTAGATGAACGCCCCAATGAAGGGGCCGAAGATGGTGCCCGGCCCGCCAAAAACGGTGGCTAATATCATTTGCAGCGTATAGTCAATCTTGAAGACTTCTTCTGCCAAGACGAATGTTCTCCAGTAAGCGTAAATGCCACCTGCAAACCCGGCCATCACTGCACTGAGAGCAAAAGCGGTGACTTTGGCCCAGGTAGTATTGATGCCCATCATGTTGGCAGCCTCCTCATCCTCACGCACTGCGACCCAGCTATATCCTAATTTCCTTTTCATGATGTACCAGGTCAAAAATAGGCCAAAGACGACCAGCAAAAGGGAGAGATAGTAGAAGTACTGCCCGCTTAACTGCATCGGATGAAAGAAAGGTAGCGTAATCCCGGCTGATCCACCGGTGAAGCTCGTCCAGGAGTTGGCTACTTCGCCGGTAGCCGTAGCTAAGGCGACAGTCGCGATGGCGAAATAATGCCCTTTCAACCGCAGGATGGGCAAGCCGAATACAATGGCAAAAGCTACCGCAGCGGCAACACCGACTATCATGCCGGGAAAGAATGGCCAATGGAGCTTCGTCATGCTCAGCGCTGTGCCATAGGCACCAATACCGAAGAAGGCAACATTACCAAATGCGGCGTAACCGGTATAGCCGCCGATGAAATTCCACCCTTCTGCCATGGCTGCTAAGAGCAGTAGTGACGTTAATGTATTTAGCCAAAAACCAGAGGCAAAGAGGGGAAAGATGAACAAGAAGGCGAAAAGAACTCCTGACAGCCCCGAGAGAAGCCTTTGACGGCCACGAAAGAGCCCATCAAAGCGGGTGATTCTAATTGGGGCTTTTTTCTCTTCAACGTTCATAGTTTTTGTCACTCCTTTACAAGAACTGCGAGGTCAGCGATGTGCTGCTTGTGTACCGACTACCTCGAATTAATTATATTACGATTGAAGCATGATTGTCTGCTCAGGCCATTGCTATCAGTGGTAAAATGCTTTTCCGGCAATGCCAGTGGGCCGCACAATAAGTACCAATACCAAAACAAGGAGAGCGATAGCGTCTTTTAGACTGGGAGCCCAGATGCCACTGAATACTTCGATGAAAGCATAGAGAAGAGCCCCCATCATGACACCTGGGATGCTTCCCAGGCCGCCCAAGACGCAAATAACGAAAGCTCGTAGGGTGTAAGCCCCCCCCATGGTTGGATCGATGGGAAAGCTGATGCTAATGAGCGATCCTGCAGCGGCAGCTAACGCTGCTCCTAAAGCAAAAGTAACGGCGTAAGTATGCCCGATTTTCACGCCCTGTAGCTTAGCCGCGTCGATATCCATGCCTGTAGCACGAATAGCATTGCCCATTTTTGTATAGGTCATGAAAAGATGTAGCAGCCCTGTAAGGATGAGAGAGAGAATGAATGCTGCTAAGCGAACGTAGGGAACTTGTACCTCTCCAAGTGCAAAGCCCATCCCCGCATAAGACGGAGTGACCGAGCGCAGGTCGCCCTTCCAGAAAACGACAGCCAAGTTCATGATGATGATCTCCAACGCAAACGTCAGTAAAAAGGTGACCAGAAGGGGTGCCCTTATGACAAAGTTGATGAGATAACGCTGGACAAGATAACCACCAATGAACAAAAGGATCATAGAAATAGGCAGAGAGAGGAAAGGGTCCACGCCATATAGTGTGAACAACCAATAAGTGATATAAGCCCCTATCATAAGGAAGGCTCCATGGGCCAGGTTAATGATATTCAATATGCCCCAGACGATGGAGAACCCAATGGCAACCAGGGCTAACGTGCCGCTAAGGAGCAGGGCATTGACGATACATTGTGTCAGCTCAAGTGAATTCACGATACCCTCCTCGTTTCCTTGAGATCTGGTGTAATGTTGTGCGCAACCCCTCTCCTGATTGAACTCGTTCTTTCAAATTCATGTGAAATCTTTTGGAGTTGTTGATTGGGTCTGCGCTGTGAGAAAAGGTGAGACCTATGGTCATAGGTCTCACCTACTTACCAAACTTTACCGCTGGTTCCACGCCTTGAAGGGATAGAGCGGGGCCCTGGTGGCTACTTCCTTCGGCCAGACGGTGTATATCTTGCCGTCAGGGAAGTTTTGCATCACGGCCATGGGCTTGTAAACGTTCATGCCCTTCTTATCGAACTTCAGCTTGCCAAAGAAGGAGTCATAGTCCAACGAGGCTAAAGCATCCCGAACTTTGTTCCTGTCCAGTGAGCCGGCAGTCTCGATAGCCTTCTGATAAGCGATGAGTGCTGCGGCTGACTCGGCAGCCTGGTAAGATGGGATCTCGCCGTACTTCGCTTTGTATAGCTCTGTGAATTTCTGCGGTGTGCCGAAGACATCATCCGTCTTATACTTCAACTCTGGTGTCCACTGGGCAGCACCCAAAATGTAATCGGCATCCTTGCCCAAAGCTCTGCGGAACTCGGGGGACGTGGGCCCAATGCTGAAGCCAAAGATCTTGGGAGAAAGACCCAGGGCCTTAGACTGTTTCACCACTAACAGTGCATCCTGCAAATGACCAGCACCAAGCATGATGTCAGGGTTTTTGCCCTTGATGGAGGTAAGCAGCGAAGAGATATCCTGGGCACCCTTAGCGTACTTGTCAAAGTAAACAACCTGCAATCCTTTGCTCTCGGCGTAGTCCTTAGCGCCCTGAGCTACTTCCAAGGAGAAAGCCGCATTCTCGATGATAATAGCTACTGTCTTCAAGCTGGAATCCTGGGCCAAGGATAGATCGATAATCCCACGCATGTAGCTAGAAGCCGGGGAAAGCGTAGCGAAAGAGTACTTGAAGCCGCGACTGAAGATCTTGGCTGCAGCACCGGCCGCATCTACCATGGGGACCTGGTATTTCTCGGCAATAGCGGTGGCTGCGTAGGTGTTGCCGGAACCATAGGGACCTCCCAAAAACTGGACCTTGTCTTCCGTGATTAGCTTCTCAACCAATTGAGCGCAGCGGTCAGCGTTGCTCTCGTCGTCATACATCTTAAGTTTAACGATGCACTTCTTGTTGCCAACCTTAATGCCACCTTGCTTGTTGATTTCTTCGACGTACAAGTTGTAGCCGTTCTTGAGATACTCACCTTCTTTAGCGTACTTCCCAGTCATGGAAAGGGCTGCACCAAATGTAATAGTGCAGGTTTTTCCTCCCGTTGTGCCACCTTTGCTACCACAAGCAGGGAGAACCACAGCAACCAAAACGAGCACTAGCAATAAGACAATGAACTTCTTCATAGGAAACTCCTTTCTATACACCTATCTCGCTAACAATTTTGTTGACAAACTAAAATGACTATATGGTGCCATCTCTTATGCGAAGTAGATCACCTCCTTTCTGTAGTCAACATGTAATAACAGTTGGAAGTGGAAGATATTTTACTGCGATGAGAGGTAATAAGGCTTCAGTACAACAAGGGCCTTGTCACAGAGTAACAATCCTCTCTGGGATGCACTCTTCTTCCATCCAACAGATGAGTAAGGCTGACTCCATTGTCAAGACCACGAAACGACGAAAATAGGATATAGACTAACGCAGATGAACACTGGTCTTATTTCCATCCACTGTAGGGCACCGTAGGCGCACGGTAACCCCTTTGGGAAAATAGAAATAATAGCGCGGTTCATTCATTTATGAATGTTTGCGTTGAAGATGTACCCTGGAATAGTTCTTCCACATGTTGCCACTATCTTTTTAGTTACTGATAGTGACTCACCAAGCCACTCAGTGTGATTGAGGAAGCGGCGCAGAGGTTTATGCTTTTCAACTCTCTTCTCGTCGTCAGTGTCGAGAAGGGAGAAGTGTGAGGGAGAGAATTCCTCCTTCTGATACTACCGGATGCCCTTCCAAAACAAATTCTGGCAGAGGCAACATAGAATCAAGGGGTGAGCAGTAATGCCGTTTTCGGGGCATGTTCATTGGTGTTGTGATTACAATTGGTTAGTCTCGGTTCCCCTAAAAGATACTAACTGCGGCACCTCGCCTATTGGTTTGTTCGGCCCACCCAGAGGAAAAGAATTTCTCTCAATGTACCGCGAACTTATACCATATGTGGTAACTTTTGTGCAATTTTTGCTCCGGCAGTTTGTTTTACTCTCACCCTGTACATTCCTCGTATAAAGTATCATCTCAAAAAACGGGGGGTAAAGCATACGCTTTTTTGCATGGTTCATTTTGCCCATCATGCTGCTTTATAGTTAGGTCTGGATTACAAGGCATTAACCGTATCACGTATTCAGTATTGCAGAGCAGTTACACTGAAAGTATAATTCATTACCTGCGCGATGTCTCTGCGGAGGAAGATGCTAACCAAGCTTACTACGGCAACATTCCGCAAGCCCCCTCTTTGTCTGAAAACATGGTCTTAACTCTACTCGGGATTACAAGATGCCAACCTATTCCAAAGACTTTCCATCTTAACAAATAGGGCTGGAAAGAAAGCCACAGAATAACACGGAAAGGCATAGAAAAGGCTAAAGACAAAAATTATCCGTGTAATTCTGTGTCATTCCGTGGCTTAATCAGCCGCGATGTCTCAGTAGATTTGTCAAGATGGGAAACAGCTCTCTCGAACCATGCCGGAAAACAAAATGCACCTGTTGGAATAGGAAGTCACATCTCCAGACATATTACCCTTTGACAACTGGCACAGTTGTGGGTATCCTATGACACAATCAAAGAGGGGAAGTTACTGCTCAGCCTTGAGCAAATAGAACGCAGATAGCGCAGATTTCACACAGATACTCGCAGATAAATCAGAAAAGGTCAGCGAGAATCAGCGTGTATCAGCGTCCAATTGTTGGGGAGACTGAGTGGTAACGAGGGAAGATACAATGAGCGAGGAAAATAAGCGACGCCAACACACTAAAACCAGATCTTTCGGCAGCGGGGAGCGTATCAGTCACGATGCATCTCCCTTCTATGAAAGCAAACTGTACGGAGACGCTTCTCACCACAAAAGGACAATGGCAGCGCCGGAAAACCCTATTCCCTCGGAGCGGCTGGACCAAATTTATGCCCACAGCAGTGAACAGATGACAGAACTACCGGACAACAGTGTGCACTTGCTGGTCACCTCCCCCCCGTACAATGCCCACAAGAGCTACGATGAGGACTTGACTTTAGATGAGTATCGGGCATTGCTACGCCGGGTTTTCGCCGAAGCATACCGCAAGTTAGTCACTGGCGGGCGAGCGTGCGTTAACATCGCCAACTTGGGGCGAAAACCATACATTCCTCTGCACAGCTTTATCATCGCCGACATGATAGAAATCGGATACTTGATGCGGGGGGAGATCATCTGGGACAAAGGGGCATCAGCCGGGGCCTCAACTGCCTGGGGAAGCTGGATGTCTGCCGCGAACCCAGTGTTGCGGGATGTCCACGAATATATTTTAGTCTTTTCCAAAGGCTCATTCAAGCGAGTGCAAAGCGGAAAAGAAAACAGCATTGACAAGGATTCGTTTTTGGCCTGGACCAAGAGCATTTGGACTATACCCACCACTTCCGCCCGCAAGATTGGACACCCGGCGCCTTTTCCAGAGGAACTGCCGCACCGCTGTATCCAGCTTTACACGTTCAAAGGAGACATCATCTTAGACCCGTTTTGCGGCAGTGGTACCACTTGTATGGCAGCGTTACAGGACAGACGTCATTTCATTGGCTATGAGACAGAACCTGCTTATGTAACTTTAGCAGAGCGACGCATTCAGAGTGTAAAAGAACAAATAGCCGCTCAGGCAACAGAGCAGAAAGAATAAATCATGTTTTTCGACCGAGTAAAAATCTACGTGAAAGGGGGAGACGGCGGCAATGGCATCGTCGCCTTCCGGCGCGAGAAATTCGTGCCCCGGGGCGGCCCGGCAGGTGGCAACGGCGGCAAAGGGGGAGACGTCTATATCATTGTTGACCCAGCGCTAAATACCCTCTATCACCTGAAGTTCAAAGTACATAACAAAGCAGGCCACGGCAAACATGGTGGCGGCAGCAACAAAACTGGCGCCCAGGGCGAGGATGTGTATGTGCCGGTGCCGGCTGGCACGTTAGTCTATGATGCCGAGAATGGCGAGCTATTAGCGGACCTCACCAAACCGGGGCAAAAAGCGTTAGCGGCAAGAGGCGGCCGGGGTGGCCGGGGCAACGCCGCTTTCCGCTCAGCCACCAACAAGACTCCCCGCATGGCAGAAAACGGCGAGCCAGGAGAGGAACACTGGTTACGCTTAGAGCTGAAACTAATCGCCGACGCTGGTATCGTCGGGGTGCCCAACGCAGGGAAATCCACCCTGTTGGCCGCCGCCAGTGCTGCCCGGCCCAAGATCGCCGCTTACCCCTTCACCACGCTGATCCCCATGTTAGGGGTGGTCGCCGTAGGACATCGTGCTTTCATCTTGGCGGACATCCCTGGACTGGTGGATGGCGCCCACGAAGGCACCGGCTTAGGCCATGAGTTCCTGCGCCATATTGAGCGTTGCCGGGTACTAATACACCTGCTTAACGGCCTCAGTCCCGATCCATTAGGCGACATGGAAGCCATCAACCAGGAATTGGTCCTATTCAATCCGACCCTGGCAGATAAGCCGCAAATCGTCGTCTTCAATAAAATGGACATGCCAACAGCACAAGAGCGTTGGCCAGAGGTGCGAGCAGCTCTAACAACCCAAGACTTGCCACAGATGGCAATTTCCGCATTGACCAGAGAGCATGTGCCGCAACTAATGAGCCGGGTGCTGGAGATGTTAGACACCCAGCCACAAGTAGAAACAACAACGCCAGAACTTGGAATCATCCAGCCTGTAGAAGACGAGAAAGCGTTCAGTGTGGAACAGGACAAAGAAGGCATCTGGGTTGTCCGCGGCAAGGCCATCGAGCGAGCAGCCGCCATGACCAACTGGCAGTATTACGAAGCAGCCATGCGCTTCCAACGCATCTTGGATGCCCTATCTATTAGCCAATCATTAGAGAAAGCCGGTATCACCGAAGGGGATACGGTGCGCATCGGTAAAACAGAACTGGTATGGGGAGTGGAAAACGCCTTTGGAAAGTGAGAACCGGCGCATCGGTATTTTCGGTGGCACTTTTGACCCGCCCCACATGGGCCATTTAATTTTGGCAGAAGAAGCCCGCGATCAGCTAAACTTGAGCCGGGTCTACTTCGCGCCGGCGGCCGACCCACCCCATAAGCGCGACCGACGCCTGACACCGGTCAGCCATCGCCTAGAAATGCTGCGCTTGGCCATTGCCGACAACCCGGCTTTCATCATTTCCCGGGTGGATGCAGATCGGCCAGGGCCACATTATACCGTGGATATGATTCACATCCTGCAACAGCAGTTCCCTCCAAACACCGGGCTGTATTTTCTCATCGGTTTCGACTCTTTGGCCGATCTGCCAAACTGGTACGAACCGGAGAAACTATTAGCCGCTTGCCAACTGGTGGCGTTGACCCGATTTGACGTTGTGCTGGACTGGGCATACTTGGAACATGCGTTGCCGGGAATTCGCCGCCGAGTTACCCTGTTGGACATGCCGGAGCTGGAAATTGCCTCCCATATTCTACAAAAACGCGTGCGGCAACGGCGTACCATCCGCTATCAAGTACCAGCGGCAGTCGAAGCGTACATCCAGAAAAACCGGCTTTACCTCGAATGAAGAAGTACTTAGCCGGCGGCGTGGTGTATGCCAACAAGCAAGGGACAAAGCTAAAGCAAGCGACGAATCATCCAATCATGAACCGCAAACACGTCCGCAGATAGTGCCTGGACGCCAGTGACAACCGTCGCCACTTTTCTTGACATCTACAGCCTGGCAGTATTAAAATTGATCATCGTTATGTCTCTCCTACATAACGACATATTTATAGGAGGTAACAGAGACCATGAAATTTCGTATCACCTTGCTCGCCACGGTAATTTCACTCGCCTTACTAACCGTGGCCTGCACACCGGCCCGACAGAACACCACCACCACCAATAGTAGCGACTTGACCGGCACACTGACAGTTTTTCACGCCGGCAGTTTGTCTATTCCTCTGCAACAAGCAGCGGACGCTTTCACAGCCAAGCACCCTGGCGTACGAGTGGAGCGAGTCGCTGCCGGCAGTCGCTCGGTCATCCGCCAGGTCACCGAGTTGGGCAAGCAGACAGACGTACTTGCTTCGGCAGATTACCGCCTGATTCCAGACATGATGTACCCCAATTTTGCCCACTGGACGGCGCGTTTTGCCACCAATAAGATGGTAATCGCTTACACCGACCAGAGCAAGTTCGCCACAGAAATCAATAGTAACAACTGGTACAATGTGCTGCTACGCCCCGGCGTGCGCTACGGCCACTCGGACCCCAACGCGGACCCGTGCGGCTATCGGACGATTATGCTATGGCAGTTAGCCGAGACATACAACAAATCGCCAGGGTTGGCTGCCAGGCTGCAGCAGAATTGCCCACAAGAGAACATCCGGCCGAAAGCGGTAGAATTATTAGCTCTGTTGGAAAGCAATGAGTTGGACTATGCCTTCGAGTACCTTTCCGTAGCCGTTCAACACCAATTGCATTACGTGGAACTCCCAAAGCAAATTGACCTTTCCTCGCCCCAATATGCCAACCTTTACAGCCAGGCCGTCGTCGAATTATCAGGCAAGACGCCGGGAAGCACGGTACAACTACACGGCGCCCCCATTGTGTACGGGCTGACGATTCCGACCAATGCGCCACATCCCCGTCTGGCCGCAGCTTTTGTTGCTTTCCTCTTAGGTCCGGAAGGACAACGCATTCTGCAACAGAACGGCCAACCTCCCATCGCGCCGGCCGTGGCAGATCACCCAGAGAAAATGCCTGATACGTTACGACCGCTGGTCACGCCGACCCCATAACCTTTGCGGCAATTTTCACCATCGCAGACTACGCCCACCTAAAGCCGTTTTCACGTTTGACGGCAACTGGTGGGCGTGCTACACTGCCCCGGGGAGGAAGTGTAGCGGTGAAAACCATGTTGCGGAAGCACCCAACAGCGATGCTGTTTTGCTTGCTGCTATTCCTGGTCGGTTGCAGCAGCAAACAGACCGGCAGGACGCCGGAAAAGGCAGCGCAGCAACTCCTTACAGCGCAGCCGTCACCAAGCCTGACTTTCACAGCGACGAGGACGCCGTCACCGACGGACACGCCATCACCAACAGAAATGCCTTCCCCAACAAATACACCATCACCTACAGGAACACCTTCGCCAACAGATACGCCATCACCAACGGGAACGCCTTCCCCCACCGGCACGCCCTCACCTACAGACACGCCGTCATCTACACCGGCACAAGAGCCCCCCACCCCGGCGGTACGGGTTTACGAGACTGCCATCGATATCCCAACCTACCCGTACAGTCGCTACTTGAGCGACGCCATCGATCCGTTCCACAACGGCTTTCCGCTGCGATTATTCGACCGGGACGCTTACAACGCCGCTCACCCGCATCCGCAAGCACACCGCTACCGGCTGATTGTGATGGAAAACGCCTATTTGCGAATTACCTTTTTGCCGGAGGTGGGAGGACGCCTGTATCAGTGCCTTTTCAAACCTACAGGCAACAACGAATTCTACCAGAATCCGGTGCTCAAGCCGACCCACTGGGGACCGACGGAGCCAGAAGGGGCCAACTGGTGGTTAGCCGCCGGTGGGTTGGAGTGGGGCTTCCCCATAGAAGAGCACGGCTACACCTGGGGCGTGCCCTGGCAAGTGCAAATGGGCCGGGACAAAAACGGCCGCTGGACCATGATGCGCTACGCTCCGGCCGGGCAGTTACAAGCCACGGTGACCGTTAGCCTGTTGGCTGGCGAGGCGGCGTTTCACATCAACGTCGCCCTGCACAACCCAACAGGGCGGCCGCTCACGTACAAATTCTGGGACAACGCCATGCTGGCCCCCGGCCGCGGCAATGCTCCTTCCTCCGGCCTCCAGTTCATCATCCCCGCCCAACAGATGGAAGTACATTCCACCAGTGCACCCGGATTGCCGGGACCCGGCGGCATTATCTCCTGGCCTCTCTATCAAGGACATGACTTGAGCTACCCGGTTAACTGGGGCGGCTGGTTAGGCGTTTTTGCCCGCCCTGTTTTAGCCAATTGGGCAGCAGTATACGATCACGAGGCCGAGGAAGGAATCGTGCGCGTTTTTCCCCGGGAACAGATGCACGGCGTCAAAGCTTTTTCCTTCGGCGGGGCAATTAGCCCGGACAACTGGACAGACGACGGTTCCAGTTACGTTGAACTGCACAGTGGCGTGGCTCAGACTTTCAATGATACAGCTACTTTGCCGTCCGGCAGCACTTTCAGTTGGCGCGAATGTTGGTATCCCGTAGCAGGCAGCAGTGGCATGATCAACGCCACATCCCTGGGCACGGTCAATTTCTGGCAGCAGGGAGATGCCCTCGCGTTGCGATTGGCAACGACGCGTGAGTTGACTGGCAAGTTAACGGTTGCCCTGAACGGCACCACTTTTTTCACCCGGAATGATATCACCATTTCGCCGGGGCCGGCACTGGCGTTGGCAATACCATTACCCGCTTCGCGGCCGGCAAGTGGCAAAATAACCATCACTTTCGCCACAACTGCAGGAACTATTGCCGGACAAACAACGTTAAACTTCCGATAATGGCTGCATCCATCAAAGGATAGAACGCTGATTAACAGCGACTCCTTTCACAGATAGGAAACGATCCGTTTTTGGCGTCAATCTGTGGCTTATTGGGCATGGCTAGATGGCTATAGACAATCACCAATGGCACAGACGACCCGGTTTGAAGAGAAAATAACACGGAGAGGAACGGCCAGAAGTAATTTCACCATAGGAGGCATATTTGCCCAGGAGAAAAATTGTTATCGGCCATCTTATTCGGCGTCGCTGGCGCGGTTTAGAATGGCGTCAGCTCTTACTGATCGTCTTAACCTTGCTAATAGGCTTCTCCATCGTGGGAATAGGCGTCGTTGCGGGGGTGCATCAAGGCTTACAAGATCGTCTCGCTGCCCGGCAAACAAAAGCTGAGCAACATTACCAACGCGGGTTAGCCGCCATGGCAACAGGCAATAAGGCTCTCGCCGAAGCAGAATTCCGCCAGGCGCTACAATTGGAACCAGATCACCAGGGAGCCAGGAAACAATTGCGCCATCTGCTGGTCATCACGCCGATACCGCCGTCCCCCACCCCGCTGCCGGCCCAGGTTGAGCAAGCCACATTGGATCAACTGTGGCAAAGGACCCAAAACGAGTTCGCCCGCGGCAATCTCATCGCAGCAAAACAACTTCTAGAACAAATTCACAATGCAGTGCCCACTTACCACCCCCAGAAGATTGCCCACTTAGCTTACCAGATTGCCATGAAAGAAGGAGCCGGCTACGTGAATAGCGGCGATATGGAGCTGGCCATCCGCATGTACGAGGAAGCGCTACACTGGAAACCCAACGATCCTGAGGCCACCCGCCAAATTTCTCTGGCTTCCAGGTACCAGCAAGGCTTGATATTCCGGTACGCCGACTGGGAAAAGGGAATTGCTATCTTCCAGGAGTTATATCGAGAAGCGCCTGATTACAAAGCCGTGAAAGACCGACTATTGGAAGCACTGATCAAAGGCGGTCGCCAGGCGGCGAAACGAAAACAGTTTTGCCTGGCAGATCGACATTTCAAGGAAGCACTTTCGCTGCACAAAGACCCACTATTAGAACAAGAAGCCGCTAACGCCCATGAGCTTTGCCTACACCCTCCCACAGCTACACCAACGCCCACGTCCAGCATCACGGTAACACCCACCCTAACCGCCTCCCCGACCAACACTCAAGTCGCACCAGCAGTGCCCCCCGCCGTTACGTCGACACCAACCGTTACATCGGAGTTCACACCCACCCGAACAGCAACGAAGCCTATCACGACGCCGACTGCCTCGCCCACCGCTACACCGACGAAAATACCACCATCACCAACAGCGTTACCAGCCAAGTTGACGGCAACGCCAACGGCTACCCCAACGATGCCTACAGCAACCCCGACCGTGTCGCCGCCTTCACCGACCCCGGCTTCCCCCACAGCAACGGAGACACCGCTGCCGCCGACCTTGACACCGACGCCGGGAGAAACAGGATGACTGAAACTCGAGTTCGCATAGGCGTGTTTGATTCCGGCGTTGGGGGGTTGAGCGTCTGGAAGGCACTGCAAAAAACATTGCCCGCCGCTTCATTTATCTATGTCGCCGATCAGGCATACTGTCCCTACGGCAACCGCTCTCAGGCGGAAATTGTTCGCCGGGCAGTAACTATTTCCGATTTCCTGCGCCGGGCCGCCGCTGACCTCATCGTGGTTGCTTGCAACACCGCTTCCGCCGCCGCTCTGGATACTCTACGGTCCCGCTGGCCCAATTTTCCTTTCGTGGGTATTGAGCCGGCAGTGAAACCGGCGGCATTGCACAGCCACAGTGGCCACATCGCGGTATTGGCGACTCGCAGCACATTGCAAGCGCCTCGCTTTCACAGCCTGGTGAACCGTTTCGGTCGGAACGTAACGCTGCACCGGGTGGTAGGCGAAGGACTGGTAGAACTCATCGAGAGAGGAGAGCTAAACGGCCCGGCAGTACGCCGGCAGCTACAAGCTTTGCTATCCCCTCTACCACCGACAGTCGATCAGGTAGTTCTGGGTTGCACCCATTACCCTTTCCTACAGCCGGTTTTGGAAGAAATGTTGCCCGATGGTGTAACCATTATCGACCCGGCACCGGCAGTCGCCCGGCGAGCAAAACAACTGTTGCCAGAAATACCCGGTCCCCTCACCCCCACCACGACATCCCCATGGCGCTTCCTTACTACCGGGCCGCTACCCTCCTTCCGCGATCTCCTGCAACTGCTGCTCGGCGACACATTGGCCGGACAGGCGCACAGCGTAGAAAGATTGAACTTAGAATAAGGGAAACCGCACGCTATTGTTAGAGTCTCCCCTAAATGTATCTTCTATCCACCTGACAGTTTCCGCAAACCATCATGATGGCCTTGTCATTGCGAGCCCCGCAGGGGCGAAGCAATCTCCGACTTGTCGTGTTGGGGATTG
>WFQT01000111.1 GCA_015486895.1 Anaerolineae bacterium | reverse complement strand
GTGTAGTAGTTGGTGTTGGTGAGCCGAGGCGCTCTGCCGGGGCAGGTGGGAAGAGTCGCAGAGTGTGGAAGATTGTTTCGTAGCCGGCTGTGCCTCCGGCCGGGAGGGGAAGCCACTCGTCTTCGCTAACCGGCCAGCGAATTTGCAACATGATGTAGCCGTTGGCGATGAAGAATTCTCGAAAAGTGAGGGCGCCGTACTGGTAGCGCCTGGTGTAAGCCGGATGTCCGCCAACGTTGGTGGCCATAGCGTCGAGCTGACGCAGTGCTGGTGGTGCATTCCTATCGCCGAAGGAGTGTGTCATTTGTAACTGCGCTGCCCATGTTGCTGGGGAAAGCGCTTTTGGATTGGGGGTGGCATCAATTAAGAGAGGAGGGCTTCCTGCAGCCAACAAGAGTTTCACCGCCGGGGCGTTAGGCTTTGCCGGGGATAGATGCGCTGTCGCCGGGTAGTGAATGGCGTAGCCATAGCGGCTGTTGACGAAGATGCGCTGCCCCACCGGCCCGGCGCTGCTAAAGCCACTGGCGAGCATCGTCGCGCCTAACATCATCACAAGTATAAGCACTTTTTCTAAGTGGCGGTGTTTTTTTGTCATTCCATCGCTCTGTTGGCAGACATCTTTTGCAAGGCGGGTACTGCCGGCACGTTCTAGTTACTGGCTTCCTTGCTGGTAGGACCTCACCCCCGGCTGATCGCCCACCTGGGCGGTCAGCTACCCCCTCTCCGTCTCTGAGAGGGGAAAAAAGCTAAGTGCAGTGAAGCTTTGGGGAGAGGGCTACCCTGAAAATAAACACCTCTCAGCCGGAGGGCAGGTTAGGTGCGATGTAGCCCCAGGCCCCATCGAGGACGTGATTCGCACATGTTTGTACAATCTGTCTCTAACCCGACAGGGCTAACCTGCTGCCTCCTATTCTATCACATCGACGCGTTATGGCATGGTAGGTGTTGCCATTTTGATATTACCCACAAGGTATGTCGTCTCGTTCGCTCTTACAGACTGAGAGGGGCAGAAAAAGTCGCGATTGTTGCGTTTGACTTGTTCCAAGAGATATGTTATATTTTTGCGTAAGTTGTCGTCTCGTTTAGAAGTGTAGCAGTAAAAATCGTTGGATGGAAGGGTAATAACAAGACCGGTTAATGATCGGCCGAGGTGTTTAACTTTTTCAGGAGAGCATAGCCATTAAGCAACGTACGACGCCCATTAACGAGGAAATTAGTGTCCCGCAAGTTCGAGTGATTGATGCCCAGGGAGCGCAATTAGGCATCCTAGCCATTGCTAAGGCGCAGCAGTTAGCTCACGAGCAAGATTTAGACCTGGTCTTGGTCGCTCCGAATGCATCTCCACCTGTTTGTCGTTTGATGGATTACGGGAAGTATGAGTACGAGCGTGCCAAGCGGCAGCGGGAAGCGCGAAAAGCGCAGAAGCAGGTGGAAATCAAAGAGATCCGCTTGCGTCCGCGGACGGATGATCACGATTTGAACTTCAAAGTACGGGATGCCCGGCGCTTTTTGGCTAAGGGCGCTAAAGTCAAGATTCGCGTTCGTTTTCGCGGTCGGGAGATTACCCATCCCGATGTTGCCCAGCGAGTTTTGCGTAACTTGGCTGACCAACTGCAAGACGAAGCGGTCATCGAACAGTCCCCACGGTTTGAGGGCAGAAGCCTGTTGATGATCTTGGCCCCAGTGCCAAAGAAAAAGAGTGGGGCTGAAAAGAAGAAGCCGGCCAAGCCTGAAGAAACGGGCGAGGAAGAGGTGTAGGTTATCTTCAAAGGCTCTGGAAGAGCTTACTCAAGGTACGGCGGCATTGTCAGGCGGCCTTGTGTCGTTGCTGACGAGAGTACCAGGGTGATACAACAGCAAGCATTAGGAGAAGGAGAGCGTCATGCCGAAGATCAAGACTCATAAGGCAACTGCCAAGCGGTTTAAGTATTCTGCTAAAGGCAAGTTGCTGCGCACGAAGATTGGCAAGAGCCATTTTCGCCGGCGCAAGCCGCGCCGGGTGAAAGCATTGTTTGACAAGACCATCGAGGTGAAAAGCGCCAAGATGCGTCGCCGGGTGAAGCGCTTAGCGCCCTATTTGGATAAGGCGTAAAGCAGTGTTGTTGACCGTCATTTCATTGACGGATTCACGGACTTGACAACGAATACCGCTACCATGGCCGGTTTGAAGTGCCTTCTTGCAAGGCCGCCATGGGGAGGAGAGAATAATGACAAGAGTAAAAGGGGGGCCAAACACCCGTCGTCGTCATAAGAAGATTTTGAAATTAACTAAGGGACAGTATGGTAGCAAGCATTTACTGTTCCGCCGGGCCAACGAGGCCATGATGAAGTCGCTTTGGTATGCTTACCGGGATCGCCGGCAGCGCAAACGTGACTTGCGGCGCCTCTGGATTGCCCGGATTAACGCAGCAGCCCGTCTGCATGGGCTCTCCTACAGCCGCTTGATTCATGGCTTAAAGCTTGCCAACATCACTATTGACCGTAAGATCATGGCTGACTTGGCCGTCCATGATGAAGCAGCATTTGCCGAGCTGGCTAAAAATGCTGAAGAAGCTTTAGGTTAATTCCTGTTCTGGACTCTGGCGTTTATTATTTTCGCCACAGAAAAACACAGAATTTCACGGATTTGGGTCGAAAAGCAAAGGAAAATCTGTGTTAATCCGTGCAATCTGTGGTGAAGATGGCTTGTTTGAGCCTAAAATGTCATTTTCGCCAGACTCCAGTCCTGTTTTCAAAAGGCCCCCCTCAGCCGCCGCTGGGGGCCTTTTCCCTTTTCTGGGCGTGACCATCCAAGCGTCGCTCGCTGCCCCTTGAACAAGATGCCGGGCAGAGATACGAGGAACCGATCCAGATTGGTTTCATATCGCCCCCCCCGTTTTCTTCAAGGCTAAATATGCGCTATGTCCCTGTGAGTAGTCTTCAGAATTCGCATCTAAAACAAGTCCGGCTATTGCAAAGGCAACGCCGTCAGCGCTATAAGCAAGGCTTATATATTGCTGAGGGC
>WFQT01000110.1 GCA_015486895.1 Anaerolineae bacterium | reverse complement strand
GACATACCCTTCCATAGTATTGCCAAAATTCGGAGTGTTGCCCACAAATTGAGCGTTGGTCATCATCGACGTCATCAGCCGGTAAGCATAGTAGCTAGGCATTTTCTCCCCTTCTTCGTTGATCAGCCCCGCATACCAGTGAGGCTGCCCCCGGGCCGGCGGAAAGTCTTTCAGCGTGAACCAAAATATGGGCGCATCCATCTCGCTCATCAGCCGGGCATATAACTTGAACACGTAGCCGGCCTGCGAATTCGGATTATTAATCTCAGGATGATCATCGCTGTAATTTCGTATCCCTGTCTCCGTGAACCAAATTGGCTTGTCAGGGTAATTATACTGCTGCAAATCATGTCGCAGACAGTGCAATTTGGCTAAAACATCCATTTTGCCGTCCCGACAATCATTTTTTCCTTCCCAGAGCCCGGTCCACTCGCCATAGGCATGGCTGTTCATGATGTCAAAGTAATCACCGCCGCGATACTGGCCAATAGTCCAGTAGAGAAAATAGTAATCAAACAGCCCATCCTGCTCAACCCCGTAAAAGTAATCATGGGCCACACCACCGTAAAGCACTTTCGCCTGGGGATCGGCACCCTTAATTGCGGTGTAAGCTGCATGAAGCAAATTCACGTAGAGACGACGCCGGTCAACTTGCCCTGCTTTTGGCTCCGGGTCTTTCATGCCAAAACACCCACCCAAATCAGGGTGATGAATATAGTCAACGTTATCTGGTTCATTCGTAATCTCCCAGTAGTGAACGTTGTACGGGGCAACCTTGTAGCGATTCACCAACGCCCGCAAGAACTCTTGGTAACGTCCGATCTTGTCCGTATAAAGAGGACCACATCTCCTGGCAGCGGCCCAATCAGGGTTCTCGCGAATAGTTACCAGCACATTGACTCCCAGAGCGTGCGCCCGGGAGAACATCAAATCGCTCCAGGCCCAATTGTAGACCGGAGGATCCTGCAAAGTGGGTTCAAGGGCATTCCAGTAAAGGCTAACACGGGTCCAGGTGACACCCAAATCTGGCAACGTGTCCACCATTTCAGTAGGATCAAAACGAGTATTGATTTGAACGCCAAACGGCCGCGGAAATTCTCGCCTGACCTGCGGTATCGCAGCCGCTTCCCTCGGCAAGAACATCGATGCTACTAATGAAACCAATATTGCAATCAACGACACAACGACAAGCGGTTTATACATTCGTATCATTCAAAACCCCTCAAAAATGATCGGCAGTGCCAAATTTTGCACTGCTCCACGCAGGCTGGGAAAAACCACCGGCAAGTGAAATCCCTTTACGCCAGGTCTCACTGACAATTATGAATGCCAACGCCAGACAGCTACAACACCGGCAATAATGAGCAGAATACCTAATCCAATCAGCAACATGCCAGAACGTTTTGCCTTCTCAGCCAGCGGTAGTGCCGTCGGCTGGGCGGTTAAAGCAGGTGACGTTGGGACTGCAGTCGCTGGCAAAGGCGTAAAAGTCATTGTCGGCGTTGCCGTTGGCGGCGGGGGGGTTGGTGTCCCCGTCAATGTAGGCGTGGCAGATGGCAACGCTGTCAGTGTAAACGTCGCTGTCGGAGTGGCTGTCCTGGTAGGGGTATGTGTCATCGTCGCCGTAGGCGTGAATGTAGCCGTTGGCGGCACAGGCGTTGCTGTTGGTGGCACAGGCGTAGCTGTCGGTGGCACAGGCGTTGCTGTTGGCGGTATAGGCGTCGGCGTTGGCGGTATAGGCGTCGGCGTTGGCGGTATAGGCGTCGGCGTTGGCGTAGCCGTGTGGGAAGGAGGAGGTAACGGCGGCAACATGATCTTAGACAAAATTGACACCGGCCCGCCCAATGCAGCCGGGAGAGAAGCCCGAGCCTGAGCCGGAGCTGAGAGGCTAATAGAAACAACAATAAGCAACAACAAAACCCAAATGACAACTTCCAAGCATCGCGTCTTTTTGCTCATCAAATAATCCAACCTCGTGTTATGGGACTTTGGCGTTCTGGTTCTAGTCAAGTTCTGTGGATTTCTGTGTCAGTCTGTGGCCAAAACAAAAAATGCCAACCACTGATTGCACATATTTCCACGGATTTTTGGTTTATTTAATCTGGGTAATCTGTAGTTCATTTTCTTGCACCGTATGCAAGACCTTCACGGGTAAGGTACTAACGTAATGCTAACGGCCCTTGACTTAAGGCCATGTCATCATCATACTACTACAGATGCAGCAATACCGGCAAGTAGAACTGGAATGGTAGCGGCGTAAGTATAGGCGTCGGTGTCGGTGTTAGCGTCGGTGTCGGTGTTAGTGTTGGTGTAGCCGTAGCAGTCGGCGTCACAGTTGGCGTCGGCGTATCCGCTTCCCATTGCTGCAAGAAGAGCGGCATATCCCACGGAATATCAATGCGAATTGACCCATTGACCTTGCCGTCTAAGTCGCCTTCATCACCATCACGAATGACCTGTACTTGCATATCATGACCATCGAAGGACATCACTTTCAGCGGATTAAAAGCCGTGATGCCAACTTTATAACTGGTATAAGAGCTATCCGCCGGCCGCTTGTACCAGATGATCCACGTCCGCTTGCCGTGCAAGTCATAGACATACCCTTCCATAG
>WFQT01000109.1 GCA_015486895.1 Anaerolineae bacterium | reverse complement strand
GCTTCCCATGGCGTTGTTGGAGACCATGGCCATGGGTAAACCGGTGGTTGCTTCTGCTGTGGGTGGAATACCGGAACTGATTCAACATGGGGAGACAGGTTGGCTTGTCCCCCCGGGCAACGCGGATGCGTTAGCCCAAGCAGTTTCGTATGTTTTAACTAACCCTCACCTGGCTCAAGTAGCAGGGCGAACAGCCAAGTCGTTTATCACCCAAAACTACGCTGTGGAAGCGATTGCTCAGCGTCTATTGAATCTCTATGAAGCGTTACTATAAGTTACATTGTTGCTGAAGAGGATACACACATGGTACAGAACATGCGCATTCCTATGTCTGCTCCTTATATTACCGAGGAGGAGATTTCTGCTGTAGGTGATGTGTTGCGGTCCGGGCGTTTAAGCTTGGGGCCAAAGCTAAGCGACTTCGAGGCGGCTTTTAGTGCCTATATGGGCACTAAACATGCAGTTGGTGTTTCTAGTGGCACGGCGGGCCTGCACTTAGCTATGATTGCAGCCGGTATTAATGAGGGGGACTTAGTTATTACGACTCCGTTTTCCTTTGTCGCTTCTGCTAACGTGATCTTGTACGAGGGGGGCATTCCCATTTTTGTGGATGTTGACCCGGAGACAGGGAATATTGATCCTGCATTGGTTGCGGCTGCTGCTGAAGATCTCCGATCAGGTGCCCCTCAAGCACGACACTGGCTGCCACCATCGTTGCGTGATGCTTCTACACATTACCGGCGGCTAAAAGCGGTCCTTCCTGTTCACGTTTTTGGCCAACCGGTGAACATGGATCCCATCCTTGAAACGGCACGGCAATACGATCTGCGGGTTGTCGAGGACGCCTGCGAAGCCATCGGCGCTGAATACAAAGGGAACAAGGTTGGGTCTTTGGGTGACGTGGCGGTGTTTGCTTTCTACCCCAATAAACAGATGACGACCGGTGAAGGGGGCATGATTGTGACTGACCGCTCTGACTGGGCGGCTCTTTTTCGTTCTCTATTGAACCAGGGGCGCGATATCTTCAGTGCCTGGTTGGAACATGATCGCTTAGGTTACAATTATCGTTTGGATGAAATGAGTGCTGTCTTAGGTTTAGGTCAGTTGTCACGCATTGATGACTTGATTCGGCGACGCGCTCGGGTGGCTGAGTGGTATAATGAGCGCCTTGGTCACATTGCCGGTGTGGCTTCATGGCCTGTGGTTGAGACAACAACGCACATGTCGTGGTTCGTCTACGTAGTGCGTATTACGAATGG
Source organism: Anaerolineae bacterium (assembly GCA_015486895.1). GTDB lineage: Bacteria > Chloroflexota > Anaerolineae > JAADDB01 > JAADDB01 > S014-12. Next base: position 5,749 of record WFQT01000109.1, on the reverse strand, counting down.
CGTTGACCGCGCTACAGTAATGGCTTCTTTGGAAAAAGCTGGCATTCCCTCACGCCCTTATTTCAATCCTATTCACGTTCAGCCATTTTACCGGCAGCGCTTTGGCTTTCAGGTGGGGGATTTCCCGCGCACGGAAGCGCTCGCCCGCTCCTCCTTAGCGTTGCCATTTTCAAGTATCATGACCGAAGAACAAGTGGATGAGGTGTGTGATGGGTTGGCGAAGGCAATGCGCTCTTTGGTGAAGTGAACTCTCTGAGCGGCAGGCAGGCAAATACGAGATCATGTCGTTGGAAGCGGGGACGCACTGCACGGCGAATGATTTGCCAGAAACTTTGAGGCTATATACACTCTCTGCGCTTTGCGAGTTTTCTTCTAAACTCGCAACATACGCTCCTGTCCGGTTGTAGCTTCTGCTCCCGGGGGAGCGACCATGTTGATATGACCAAGCTGGCACGTTGGGGGCAGTCTTCTGTTTTTGTGTCCATACTGACAGCATTGGGGATGGGGCGCGCCGTGGATAATGGAAAGTGGATTGCTGAGTATTGAATATCCTGAACCGCCGGCACTCGAGCCTCAGCGTTATTTTTCCTGAGCCAGTTCCTTGCGGTGCGGTGACTGCCGTTGTTGTGGCCGGGTTTGCTTCATGTTGTTTATGACACTTGTGGTTTCTTTGTAATCTCCCAGAAATAGGCTGGGGGCGCGAGGAATGAAGAGGCGGGAGGTGGAAGGGACGTTGTTCAGGAGATCCGAGCGAGTTTATGTTGCCGCTCTGCTTTTCTTGAGCTTGGCATTACGAGTAGGATTTGCTTTTCTCATATATTATCGCCATGGCTCATTGAATGCGTTTTATGCTGACGATAGCTACGGATACGTACGCTTGGCCAAGATGTTGGTTGCTCTCGGTAGATTTACTGCGGAAGGGAGGCCAGAGATCGGCCGTACACCGGGGTTTCCGTTGCTTCTGAGCGTGGGCGTGCTATTAGGGAACGTGGCGTTATTCGGGGTTGTTATTAATGTCATAGCATCTGTGGCGATCGTTTATGTGACATACGCTACTGCCGTACTGATCTTTGGCCGGGGCCGGATTTCTCTATTGGCTATGGCTCTCATGGCCGTTGAACCATTAAGCATCATGTACGCCGTGCGTTTGCTCACGGAGCCGGTTTTTTCTCTGCTGATAGCTGTGTTTGTATATTGGTTGATTAGATATCGTGGCAGTCATCACCCGCGCGATCTGCTTTTTTCGTCCCTCGCTTTGACTCTCGCAATCTATATCCGTCCTATAGCGTATTACTTGCCGTTATTTGTCGGTGCAGGCATTATCTTTTTGGGGCGGGTCGCCCGAATCGGCTGGCGAGTTGTAGCGCGTGATGCAATACTGTTTATGTTGGGTGTTTATCTTCTTGTGCTGCCGTGGCAAGTGAGAAATTATGTTAGGTCGGAGTATCCGGGTGTTTCAGCAATATCAGACGTTAATCTTTACTTCTACCATTATGCCGCTGTGCGGGCGATGGAAGAGCACCGCCCATATCGTGAGATGCAGCGGGAATTGGGGATGCCGGACTGGCGCGTGTATTACGCTGCCCATCCGGAGCAGGCCTCTTGGCCTCAAGGCCGGATATTCCGCTCGCTGGGGGCGACAGCACGCTCTTATTTGATTAGACATTGGCGCCCTTATGCAGTTGTGTATGCAAAGGGAGTGCTGCTAACGTTGGGCGATCCCGGTGCCATAGAACTGATGCGTATGCTGAACTTGAAGGTGGGGGAGAGAAATTTATTGTCAGATTTCCTGGATCGGGGAGGGGGAAATACTTTGCGTGTGCTTTGGGTTCACAGCAAAGTGGCTGTATTGTTGTCTTTTGTGTTATTCCTGTATACGTTCCTTTGCTATTTAACCTCTTTGTTGGGTTTGTTCACTGGTTACCATGCATATCGTTTTGATTTTTTGTTTCTCATTTTGATTTTAGGGTACTTTGTGTTAGCTTCAGGGGGCCCTACAGGAATTCACCGGTTTAGGGTGCCTATGATGTCTTTGTTTGTGTTGTTTAGTTCCTATGGCCTGATGTATGCGATGATGCATACGGTAGTGGAGATATATTAATGCAAGCGTGGCCGCGAGCAAATTTTCATGAATAATGTGAAAATTGGCTTTTGTTGAAAGGCTTATCAAGGGGTTGTTGTGGCCAGAATTTTGTTTGTAGCGCATACGGCTGATTTGAGTGGCTCGTCGAATAGTCTTTTGCGCCTGTTAAAATACGCTAAGCAGGAGCATGAAGTGGCAGTTGTAGTGCCCCGAAGTGGACCTCTAGTGCAGGCTGTGTCCGAAATGGGTATACCCTTTCACGTTATGGATCGCTACGAGCTGAAATGGCCATCGATTCCGGCTCTTGCTCAGTATATCGTTGTTGGAAAGTTTGACGTTGTATATGGCAATAATGTAAGTTCAGGGACGCGTAATGCTCTTGTTGCGGCCAAGTTAGTGCGCCGGCCATTTATCTGGCATGTACGCGAGATGTTAGGCAATACGCGGGCCAAGGTAATTGCTTTTCTACGTTACGCTGATGCTATTATAGCTGTGTCTCAGGCGTCGGCGGCGATTGTTAGACAGCATGTAGGGACGAAAAGCGTTGATGTCGTATATAATGGTATTGAAATAGACGATTTTTCGATGGGGCGAGACGCTGCAAGGTCGTATTTGCTCGAAGCTGCCGGCTTGCCTGCTGATAGTATCGTGGTTGTGAATTTGGGTGTCGTTTCCCCGCTCAAGAATCAGCAAGCGACGGTAGAGATTGTGGAGAACCTTGTTCACCGTTTTCCTGGAGTGGTGCTAATCGTTGTGGGCTCATTGCAATTGTTCCCCGGGTATGCACAGCATGTACGAGATTATGTGAATAAGCATAGGTTGGAACAGAATGTGCGTTTTCTTGACTTGCGGGATGATGTTCCTGCACTCTTGCAAGGGGCGGATATCATGATCCACACGTCTAAGCAAGATGCGAATCCTCGCTCTATTTTGGAAGCTATGGCGGCCAAGCTCCCAGTGGTCGCGTTTGACGTTGGTGGCATTCCCGAAATGGTGGTCGATGGAAAAACGGGATACGTTGTTCCTTTTGGTGATATTGCTGGCATGGTTGAAAGTATCGTAAAACTTTTAGAAGATTCAACCCTCCGAGAACGGTTGGGGCTAGCAGGGCGTAAGCGTGTGCTGGATAGTTTTGATGCTGCGGCGACAGCTCGTAGCGTGAATCGCATTATTGATGCTGTATTGGCACGGTGAGGCTTGAACGGGTTATTAGTTTCTGTTGTGACGCCGTCCTATAACCAGGGGCGTTTCGTGGAAGAAACCATTCGTTCCATCTTGCGGCAAACTTATCCGCATCTTGAATACATTGTAGTTGACGGTGGCAGTACAGATAACACGTTATCTGTCTTGCAATCATATAATGACGTTATCTCAAAGTGGGTAAGTGAACCGGATGACGGGCAGTCGGCGGCTATTAACAAAGGGTGGCGCATGTCACAAGGGGATGTACTTGCTTGGTTGAATTCTGATGATCTCTATGAGCCTGAAGCGGTTGAGCGAGCTGTTGCCTTGCTGGAGTTGCACCCGGAGGCGCTGGCAGTGTATGGAGATGCCTGGTTTATTGATGCCGATGGTCGTATCATTAAGCGCCACCGAGCGAAACCCTTTGATTTATCGGCATTGCTCTTGGAGGGTAATTATATTCCTCAGCCTGCTGTGTTCGTACGTCGTTCGGTTCTGGAAAAGGTTGGATGGCTCGCAGAGGAACTCCACTTTTCTATGGATTATGACTTTTGGCTGCGAATAGGAATGCACGGTGAGCTGTTGTACGTGCCTGAGGTCTGGGCGCAGGCTCGCCGGTACCAACAATCTAAAACGGAACGAGATCAGTATCTGATTTGGCAGGATAGGGAAAAGGTTCTCATGCGGGCGCTAAGCCAGCCGGATTGCCCTTCATCTCTCCGAAAACAATCACGTTTCCTTTGGGCAACCTTTCATGCCCGTGCAGCCGGGGGTCTGGCTAATTTGTTGGAGGTGCGTTGTAGCCTCTACCATTTTTTGCGAATGGCCTGTAATCGTCCTGATTTCCTATTTCGAGTTTTTCCTTGGCTTAGCTTAACGTATGGTCTCTCTAAAGGCATTCGGCGAAAATTGTTGTAGTAAAGGAAAATATGGCTCTGATATCTGGGAAAGTTAACAATAGTACGGCTCGAGCTGTTTGGGGGAAACGCTTAGCCCGTATGTGGATAGCATTGTTTGTGTTCTTTGACCTTGTCAAGCTGCTAAACGTATCTCTCTATAACGGTTTTGTTAGCATCACTGTATTGCTTGTGGCCTTATTTCTGCCTTTTGTCGCCTATGTTTCCATTCGCAATGAAATCAATCCTTTTAAGAATTCATTTATTGTGGCTGTGGGCGCATTTGTCCTCTGGTATGCGTTTTCTTTGTTGTGGTCTGTTGATAAAGGGTTAGGGTTTAGATATGTGATGTCTGTTGTTCGCCCTTATATGCTAATGGTGGTGATATACATCTTAGTTGTCTATGACCCTCTGAGTAGTGTTGTTGCCATTGCCACGGCGATTGCTATTGTCTCTTTTGAGACCGTTTTAGGGTTGTACTTCATGTTTTTTGCACCTATGGCTGGTTATGACTGTTGCTACCGTCATTTCTATGTACCTACGTCGCGTTTACATGCCTTGGGAAACATGGTAATTGGTAGGCTTTATGGTTTTGAGGGGGATCCTAACGGGTATGGCCTTACTGCGGCGATTGCTTTTTTCTTTGCTGTGTACTTTTTCCTGTGGGCCTTAGAAAATAAGAAATGTATTTGGATTGTTTCCTTGCTGTTTGGTGTCCTACTGTCGCTTCTCAGCGTTGTTGCCGCAATGTCCCGGAGCGTGTGGATGGCCTCTGTACCAGGAGCGATTATTATCATGAAAGACTTGGGCAAGAAGAGCAAATACATCATGGCGTTTTTAGTTTTGGTTACGTTTATAGGAGCACTATTTATTTTCCCAAGCATTATTGCTCGCTTTAATATTACTTATGACGTGCAAGCGGGCAGGTTACCTGAGTTGCACACAGCATTACGCTACTGGCGTGATTCGCCTATTGTTGGCATAGGACCTGGATCGTATTTCCGCAGAATAGAGATGGATAGGGAGATAATGGGGAGGCGAATAGCTCCCCGGCTGGTGCATAATTCCTACTTGCGAGTTATGGTTGAGTCTGGGATAATTGGGTTTGCCCTCTTCCTTTTAGCTGGATTGTTGTTTCTATGGTCTTATAGGGTGACGATGAAAACGAATGATCATCAGTTTTGGGGGATCTGGAAAGCATTCATCCCGGTTGGCTTCCTCCTGATGGGGTGGTCGCTGTTTCAAGGTATTCTATCCTTTAATCTTGTTTTTCTCATAGGCGGTATTTATGCAGCGTTTACTGATAAGCAGTGGGCTGCGGAGTCTCATGAGGAGATAGAATAGTGAAGATATTAATAGTGTCCAGGTATCTGCCGCCTGTCTACGCGGGGGCAGGAAAGCAAGCCCTGTCAATTGCACACCTTCTTGCCGATAGCGCACATGATGTCAAGGTTATTGGCATAGGAGTAAATAAGTATATCCGTCAGAAAAAGGTGGGGGGCCTAGACGTAAATTACGTTTACAGTGGGTTGGCATCTTCTCTGGGACGGTCAAAGTTGTCAAGTATTATTGCTGAGTATGTATTAGG
>WFQT01000108.1 GCA_015486895.1 Anaerolineae bacterium | reverse complement strand
TCTGTGTGCAAAGCCTGTGAAAATCTGTGTCCCATTTTAAACTTTTGGCGCGATTTCACGAATCGCCAGACTCTACTCAGCTATTTTCAGAGCAGAGCACCCCCCAGGATTGGGGGCCGGAGGTCAAGTCCGGCAGATCAGGCATCACTGCCTCATTTCAGCCACCATGCTCCCCCGTCACTGATGAATTCCAACCGTTCGCCGCGATCAGCAACGTAACAAGGAAACGGGCCACAAGTGGGAATAGCGCCCGCCGGCAATTGAGGCAGCACTATCAGCCCGGTAGCACTCTCACCTTCCTTTAGCGGCCGGGTCAGGTGACAAAAGGCACTCTCTGCCGATGGCTGCCGACAAAAAAGGCGAAAGGAAACCTGGCCGAAACGAAGCTGCCACTCCTCAGCAGTAGGCATCAACAGCAACTTCCCATTCTTAACATCGACGCCGATCTGCATTGCGTGCAGATGGGACTGCTCCATGGCCGCTTGCAACGCTTCGCTGCCCGGGCCATTCCATTTCACTTCGGGCAGAAACAAAACGCCGACCCGGTACCGTTGCACCAACGCCGCCAAGGCACTGCGAGTTTCGTCGCGTTTCCCCTCCATGATAATGGCATCAATGCTATGCCGCCAGAAGGGAATGTCCGCACCTACCTGGTTGAGCAGAACGGTGGTGCTGCGGCAGTTAGTCAGCAAGAGAAAGCGCCCGGCAGGAGTACGGATCATCACCGTGTCACCGGCGGAATTGCCGTGGAAGTAGATGTGCAGCCTGCCATCCGGCAACTGCCGCCAGACAAGGAAAGCCAGGACGGCCAACGCCACAAAGACCCAAAACAGCCGGCGCCGGCTCACGATTCACGCTTCCTCCCCCAACGTAAAAGCCCGATCAGTTCGTTCCTCGCCCAACAGAAAGACGCCCAAAGGGGTGTACACTGCACCGGTAGGGCGCAAATCGCTGCGGAAGAAAGTCAGGGCGTCCACTGTCCAGCGATGGACCTGGGGCATAGCCCGCTGTTGCATTGCCTCGCCCACAGCGGCAATCTCTGCCGCTGTAGTCCCCCGACTGATCCGGCCCAAGGTAAGATGTGGTGAGAACCCTCGCTTCTCTGTAGGCCAACCCAGAGGCGCCACTTCTTTTTCCACAGCCTGCCAGAGCATGCGCAGCGAGGCCAATTCGCCATTGACACCTAACCAGAGCACTCGGGGACGGCGACAATTCGGAAAGCAGCCCCAGACGCCACTTTCCAGGTCAAAAGGGGCGATCGCCACCACCGCACGCGCTAAGGCCGCTTTGACTTCCGGCAAACGCTCTGTCGGTGTGTCGCCTAAGAATTTCAGCGTCAGGTGAATGCCGTTAGGCCGGGTCCAGCGCACCGCCCGCGACGGGAATTCCCGACGCAAATCCGCTTGCCACTCCTCCAGTGCTTGCCGCAGCAGCGGTGGCAATTCTACCGCAATGAACGTGCGGACGGTCTCAGTTACCATTTTTACCTCCCTCGATGTGATAAGCGGTCAGATCAACCGAGGGGAAAGCGAGTTGCCGGAAAGGCTGCATCGCCGGTGGCTGGTTTCCCTCCCAGGGCACGGTAGCATCTACAGCCACTTTTGCCGCTCGCGCTTTACGACCGGGCAATTGGCAAGCAGAAGGGTCCAGGGAACTGGACGGCTGATCCGGCCAGACCTGCAAGTCCCGATCTGCCTGAAAACGGGTAGCAATGGCCCATTCCACAGCTTCCGGGTTGAAAATGTCGATATCCGTATCCACGACAACCACGTGTTTCAGCGAAGGATGGCCGCGGAAAGCCGCTTCCCCGGCCCGGCGGCCGGCGTCGGCCTCAGTTTTGTGGATCTGCACCACAGCATGCAACCAGGAAGCGCCGCCGGGGGTTATGTAAACATTGCGGCAGTCGGCTACTTCCCCCACAGCAGCGCAGATAGTCGGCTCTTTGGGCAGGCCCATGAGCACTTTGTGCTCCAGCCCGCCGGGCAGTAGCGCCTGGTAAATGGGAGCTTGCCGGTGGGTGATGCGGTCAATTTCAATGATTGGTTGCTGTCGGACAATGTCTAAAGTACCGGTCAAGTCCACGAACGGTCCCTCAGCGGTTAGTTGTTGCGTCAACCGTCCTTCCAAAATGAACTCCGCCACTGCCGGAACCTGGATGCCGTTCTCGCAACGCACCAGCGGCGTAGGAGCCAAAGCCTGCGCTATCGTCATTTCATCCACACCGGGCGGCGGCCCCATAGAGGCAGCTAAGAGGATATGGGGTGGCAAGCCGATGGCAATGGCCACCGGCAAAGGTGCAGGGGCAACACGGTGCCAGGAGTTGTAAGCGCCGCGATTTTCCACCAAACGTGCCACCAAATGGCGCTCGTCCAGGCGCAGCAACCGGTGAAAGCTGGCATTAGGGCCGGTTTCCGGGTCATCCAAGAAAAGCACGGCCGCGGTCGCATAGGGGCCAGCGTCGGTTTGCCAGTGGGTAAAAAAGGGCAGGCGACGCAAATCTACCGTCGGCTTGACCACCTCCCGGCAAGGGCCGCCATCCCACAACGGCGGGGGGCCAGGGGACGCCAAGGCCTCTACCAAGCGTTGTAAAAGCCGTTCCGGTTTAACGCCTAAGGCCCAAGCAAGGTAACGGCGCCGGCTGACTATTCCGGCCGCTACCCGGTAATCGCTGCCCCGGACATGTTCCAACAAGGTTGGGCGCTCGCCCAAAGCAGCCAGAAGCGCGGCCGCTTCCAAATCGGCCGCCACAGCGTCGGTAACCCTGGTCAACTCATCACGCCGGGCCAGCAAATCTAAGAATGTGCGCAAAGAAGGGGACGACTCGTTCATGTCCTGGCTTCCTTTTGCCGACTTTCCACCCTGGTGATGATGGTGCGCCGGGCCCCAGCGCGACGCATGGCCGCGGCGACGGCTTCCGCCCGCTCAGCTTCCACCAAGGCTAAGCAATTCCCACCCAGGCCGGCGCCACACAGTTTGGCGCCCAAGGCCCCGGCAGCCCGTCCCGCGGCGATGAGCTGTTCCAGCGCCGGATGAGAGACCCCCATCGCGGCCAAAAGACGCTGGTTTTCATCCAGCAAGGCACCGACCCCAACCAACGTCCCGGATGTAAGGCGGCGGTAAATTTCACGGACAACCTCGCCCACAGCCACGAAATAACCGTCGTAGGTGACCCGGTCCGCTTGCCAGCGTCGCCGCACGCCGGCCACAGCGTCTTTCGTGACCCCAGCAACGCCGCTATCGGCGACGACTAACGTGAAAGGGATCGCAGTATGAAATGGCCGTGGCGGCGCCTCTTTTTGAAACCAGACCGGCCGACCGTAGGCAATGACCGTGTTGTCAATGCCGCTCGGAGTGCCATGCCAAAGGCGTTCTCCTTCGTAAACGAGCGCCGAGACCTCCGCCGGCGGCAATTGAACGCTGAGGAAACGGCTCAGTGCTCGCACCAAAGCGGTAGCTACTGCGGCCCCGCTGCCCATACCGCTGGCAATGGGTATGGTGGAATGGATGGTCAACCGAGCCGGCGGCGGTTCCACTTTGAGCCGCGCCAAAGTCAGCCGGGCCACCCGTGCTAACGGTTCCGCCGCCGGCGCCTCTGCCAACGTAAAAGCAGCGCCGATATCAGGCAGGTCAATGGTGAAAGGCTTCCCCGGCGTCAGCAACACTTCAGCCTTAGCCTGTTCCCGAAAAACGGGCAAGGCAATGGCCGGTTGGCCGTAGACGACGGCATGCTCACCGCAAAGAATGACTTTCCCGGGTGCAAAAGCTGTTACTGCGCTCTCCTTAATCATAAGGAAAGTATAACATAGCGCCGCCGGCTGCAACCAATGTAAAGCAAATAGTCTGTTTTTGGGGATAGACTCCATGTAGGTTTCGACACCACAAAGGACGAAAATAAGACGTGATACGTATTTCGTGTTCCGTATTCCATCGTTGACCGGGGTGCTGTTTCATCCGCCCCACCGGCTTGAGGCTCTGTGGTCGTTGCCAAGCAAAGCACTGAACAAGTAGCTGAATATTGATGCAGTTGTTAATCACAACACGGGCCGTAACGAAAAAACTATAAATCAGTGTGAACCTGTGTTAATCCGTCTTCTCTTTGCAAAGGGGAAACTTTGGGCATTTCCGCATTACCAGGCGCGACGCACCGGGCCCTCAGCGCCCCGGCGGTCGCCAGAGCCAAAATGTCAACCGGCCAGCCGGGTCGCAAACCGCGGCGACACCGCTCCCCGGCACTGCGACCGTCCAGTCCCTCAGTAGTGCTTGCTGTTGCGGGTAAAAGATGCTCTGCTGCCCCGGCTGCGAGCAAATATCAGGAGGCGAAGTCTCGGCACCAATCTCCAAATCGTGGTGGCCAGCGATGAGAAAAGCAATCTCTCTCTCGCTGAGATGATAAGGTGGATCAACCAGGCAAACAGGGGAAGTAACCGGTTGCGCCGCCAGATAACGGCCTAACCACGCCCGTCCTTGCACGAATTTTTCGCCATACTGCTGGTAGCGTAGCCAGTTGCTGCGCAGCACCGAGCCGCTCAAGAGCAGGAGCAATAGAAGGAATGCTGCTTGCACAGCGACCCGTTTCATAAACGCACCAGGTTTATCCTCCGGCCACCAGCTCTTGCCCCAGGTGACTACACCCTCCGCAGCGATGAGCAGAGCGGCAGGCAATAACGCCACCAGTCGCGGCCAGAAAGGTGGATTGTTGGTTAGGAAAGCGCCACTGATAAGGACAGTGAAGAACCAAATAAGCAACAACGCCGGCCCTGGCCGTCGCCACCGGGCCAACAACACACCAACACCAACGAAAAGCCAGGGTGCCAGCAACGCGTTCAACAGAGGATAGCGAAAGCCAAACTGAGTGCTACTGTCGGGGAAGTATTGGAAAGCAAAAAAGACGCGCCGGGACTGTTCAAGCAGCAGTGGACCGACACCGTGCACGCCATATTTGCCTTGCAAGTGCGTCATGACAGCCGGGTGGAAAAGGAACACCTCGCGTGTGCGGGCCATCAAATCGCCCCAATGCTGGCCGAAATAGATGACCATCGGGCCTAACACCAACAGGAAACCCAACAAAGCGAGCAACAGCCCCCACCATTGCCCTTGCAACGAAGACCGCTGCCACAATAGTAGGTAAAGCAAGAAGAGCACCAGAATGAGAAGTCCGGCCCGGCCGGAATAGTAGGAAGCAGCCGCTGCTGCCATGCTCATCCCAGCAACCAACCACCCGGCCGGGGAACGGCGTTTCCACCCCTGCCAAAGGGCAAGCAAACCCAGTAGCAGCCAGGGCAACGGATCAATGTAAGAAGCAATGCGGCTGAAATGGATATTATTCACGTTGCCGGCAAGCCAAAGGCCGGCCGCCAAAGCTGTCCAGTCATCAAACAGGCGCCGGGCCAACAGATAAAGCAGCAACAGCGAGACGAGGCCTTCCACTACGGAAGGCAAACGCAGGCCGAAAATGGAATCGCTGACGAAGTGCAACCCGGCAGCCGCGGGCAGGAAAGCGAACGAGGGCAAGTTAGCCCAACGAGTGCGGAACAGTTGCCAGTCCCCCTTTTGCAGCATCTCGCGAGCCGTCAACCCAATGGAAGCCATATCGCCGTGGAAGTCCAAGGGCATAATCGGTAAATGCCAGGCACGCAGGAACAACGCCAGCAACAGAACCGCTAAAAGGACCACCATCGTCAAGCCATTCTGACGATGCCAGGACGGCTTCCCAGGCTGCCAGACCGCGACGATGGCCAAAAGCAGCGTAGCCGCCCAGAGCCAACGCAAAGCGGGTGTCTCACCACCGCCTAAGTAAACGGCATACTGGACGAGCAACGATAGAGCCGTGAGCCCCAGCAGCACTCGGCGCCAGACCGTCAAAGCAGGACGATCCTCCATTCCTGCTTGCCCAGCCCACCGGGACCGCTGGCTGCGCACATGCAAGGTGATATTGCTGGCAGGATTATAACGTTCCAACACCTCTTTAGCTGAAAAAACGTTTTTACCCATGCTGCCACTGGTGCGCTCCCCGGCGAAAGCGAGAACCAAAGCCAGTAAGTCAGCCATGGCGGCGATAGCGAAGCGCCAATCGCGGGCAAAATACCAGTGCCAGGAGGATGGCGGCGTCAAAACTACCTGAGCGACGACTGCCACTAACACTGCTAATGTCAGTAGCAGAAAACATAATGATTTTTTATACATCACACCTCCCGGCCATCTCTCCGACTACCATACCACCTGCACTCACATTCCACCTCAGAACTGGGATTTAGCAAAAATCGGCATGGTTCAAAAGAGCTATTTCCAATCTTGACAAATTTACTGCGACATCGCCGACCATTTACGGGGGGGCAGGGGATGTTACACCCCCCTCAAAGAGGGCTTATGAGGGGTATCCCCCGGATAAATCCCTTCTCCGAAAATAGCTCCCCTAAAGTCCTGTGTTAATCAGTGGCTAAAACCAAAAACTTCAGACTCCAGTTTATTATTGTATGAACCCGAAAGCCTGTCAAATTCCCCATAGCACCGGCAAGGTCACCACATGATGGAGGATGCAAGCTCGGGAAAGTCATTTAGCAACCATCATGCTATAATACCATCCGGAAGAGATGTATTTTTGTTCTCGGGGCGCTTGCCCTGGATACCCAAGCGTAGCAATGAGATATATTTTCAACAGGTAATTCTTCTTTGCAGGAGAGGCAGATCAACATGAACGAAACATTTCAGCGAGCACTTTTTTCCGTTGCCGACAAAACCGATTCCCATTTATTAGCTCAGGCAGCTTTCGACAAAGGCTACCAATTAGTGGCCAGTGGCGGCACAGCGAGCTACATTCGCTCCCATGGACTGCCGGTCAGAGAGGTCAAGGATATCACCAATTTCCCGGAGATTCTCGGCGGCCGGGTTAAAACGCTGCATCCAGTCATTCACGGCGGCATCTTAGCCCGACACACAGAAAAGCACCTACTCGACCTACAGCAGCACGGAATTTTGCCTATAGATTTGGTAGTGGTGAACCTCTACCCCTTCCAGGAGACGGTGCGGCGACCGGAGGCTACACTACCGGAGGCCGTAGAGCAGATTGACATCGGCGGGGTGGCGCTGTTGCGAGCAGCAGCTAAGAACTTCGAGAGCGTTACAGTAGTTTGCGATCCCGCGGATTACCCCGCGGTAATGACCCACCTACGGCAGGAAGAAGTACCGTTGGCCGAGCGAAAGCGCCTGGCCCTGAAAGCATTCCGATACACGGCTGCTTACGATGCCGCCATTGCCAATTACCTGGCCGCCCAAGTGGGTGAAAGCATCATGCCGGAAGGCATTCGCCTGGCAGCAAACAAGCTGCAGGCTTTGCGCTATGGCGAGAACCCGCACCAGCAAGCAGCACTGTATCTTCTTGATGGCATGACGCCAGCTTTTGAACAGTTACATGGCAAAGAGATGAGCTACAACAACTGGCGGGACCTGGACGGTGCCTGGAATGCGGTATTAGACTTCCAACGGCCCACAGTTGTCATCAGCAAGCATGCTAACCCCTGCGGCATTGCCTCAGCAGAGCGGCTAATCGATGCTTATCAGGCCGCCCTATCCTCAGACCCGGTTTCCGCATTCGGCTCCGTCATCGCCATGAATAGACCAGTGGACCTAACCACGGCTGAAGCGATGAAAGGGTTATTCATCGAAGTGCTAGTAGCCCCAGACTACGAGCCTGATGCGTTGGCACGTTTGAAACGCAAGTCTAAGAACCTGCGCTTGCTCAGGGCTACAGGGGCACCTCGCCCGGACCTGCTGCTGCGCAGCAGCGCCGCTGGCCTTTTGGCAATGACCCCAGATCGCACCCTGGAACCGCCGACCGCCTGGAAAATTGTCACTAAGCGTGCTCCTACCGCCGCTGAGTTAGCCGGGTTGGACTTCGCCTGGCGCGTAGTGAAGCATATCAAATCCAATGCTATCGTGATGACGCAAGGAGAAGCGACGGTAGGTGTGGGCGCCGGCCAGATGAGCCGGGTAGATGCGGTCAAATTAGCAGCGCTAAAAGCTGGCAAGCGCAGCCAGGGCGCATTGCTCGCATCCGACGCATTCTTCCCCTTCCCCGACGGGGTGGAGGAAGCCGCCCGGGCCGGGGTCACGGCTATCGTACAGCCGGGCGGCTCCAAACGGGATGGGGAAGTTATCGCGGCTACCGACCGCCTAGGATTAGCTATGGCTTTCACCAGCGTGCGCCATTTCTTGCATTGAGATCTCACCGCCTCAGGCGACGCGGGGGTCGCCCCTATTCTGCAGTGGTGTTAGGGCCGGGGGGTACGCTGACAATGGGAATCGTAAAAGTAATCACGGTCCCTCGGCCAACCTGGCTTTCAGCCCAAATGCGGCCACCATGCGCCTCTACCAATTCCTTGACAATAGCTAACCCGAGGCCACTGCCGCCACTGCACCGCGACCGAGACGGATCGTTGCGGAAAAAACGGTCGAAAATGTGCGTTAGTTCCTCCGCCGGAATCCCCGGTCCATCATCTTCCACAGAGATGGCAATTTGCTGTTTCTTATCCGCAACAAGGCTAACATGTACCGTGATTTTGCCCCCCTTGGGGGTGTAGCGCAAAGCATTGCTCAGCAGGTTATGCAAAACTTGTTTCAGCCGCTGCACATCGCCCTGAATCGGCGGTAAGTCCTCGCTCACCATCGTAGAGAGCGCCACCTCTTTGCTCTCCGCTGCCGGCCGAAAGAAGTCTACCACGCCGTTTACCAACGTTTCCACCCTCAGAAGTTGCCAGTTCATGCGCAACTGCCCAGAGTCTGCCAGCGACAACTCTCGCAGATCGTTGACTAACCGTTCTAACAACATAGTTTCATCATAAACAGAAGCGATATTATCTGGTGTCAGGTCATACACGCCATCCAAGAAAGCCTCTAAATTGCCGCGGATCACCGAGAGCGGCGTGCGCAACTCATGGGCAATATCGGCAATAAGCTTCTCACGCAAATGTTCATTTTCCGCCAGGGTCGCAGCCATCTGGTTAAAAGCGTAGCCCAGGTCACCAATTTCGTCGTAGGAGTTAATGTCAACCCGCCGGGAAAAGTCTCCCTTGGCAACCGATTTTGCAGCGCTGGCCAATGACTGCAGGGGACGGATGAGCAGTTGAG
>WFQT01000107.1 GCA_015486895.1 Anaerolineae bacterium | reverse complement strand
TAGCGAATGTGTAGGCGGTACATCATGTCTGCTAAACCCATGATGCCGAGACCAATGCGTCTATTGCGCAGAGCGGCCTCTCGCAATTCGGGCACGGCCGGCACATAACCGTTACGGGTGACTACGTTTTCTAAGAAGTGCACAGCTTCAGCGACGGTTCTCTTTAGTAGATCCCAATCGACTTCCGCTTGACCTTCTTCATTGTGCCGAATATGCCGCGCCAGGTTGACGGAGCCGAGGCAGCAATTCTCGTATGGGCCTAAATACTGCTCACCACAAGGATTGGTGGCTTCTAGCGGATACTGGTGCGGTACTGGATTCGTCCTATTGGCAGTGTCTAAGAATAGTACTCCCGGCTCACCATTGCGGTGAGCATAGGTAGCGATCATGTCGAAAATATCCCGAGCGCGGACTTTTTTCCAGACTGATTTATCTCGCGGGTTAATCAGGTCCAACTCGCTATCGTCCTCTACCGCTTCCATGAATTTATCGGTGATGCCAACCGAGATGTTAAAGTTGGTAATGGTGCCTTCGTCTGATTTACACTTGATGAACTCCTCGATGTCAGGATGGTTCACGTTGAGCACCGCCATGTTGGCACCCCGGCGTGTGCCTCCTTGTTTGATGATGTCAAAAGCTTTGTCATACACCTCTAAGAAGCCAACAGGGCCAGTAGCGACGCCGGCGCTGGTGGAAACCACATCGCCGCGAGGTCGCAGGCGTGAGAACGAAAAACCATTGCCGCCACCTGTTTGCTGGATTAAAGCCGCGTTGCGCAAGGTTGCGAAGATGCCTTCAGGTAACTTGCCCAAATCGTCCTCGATGGGTAGGACAAAACAGGCAGCTAACTGATTGAGGGGAGTGTCGGCGCCAGTGAAAGTTGGAGAGTTAGGCACAAAGCGCATTTCTGTTAGCAAGTGATAGAACGTCTCGGCTGTAGCTGTGACGTCTTCCCCGAATTCCTCGTCGCCGCTGGCGACGTGCAGGGCGACGCGGTAGAACATCTGGACTGGAGTTTCCAATGGCTGACCATCCAACCCTTTTCGCAGATAACGGCGCTGCAGTATTTCCAGGCCATTCTTCGATAAGTGGATACTTTCGTCCCGAACATAGGGCGGAAATTTTATTTTTAGGGTGTTGGTTTTCATCATGGATGGGCTGTTCCTCTCTGTATTATTTTTCGCGCTGTGATTGTCGGGGAGATTCTCTTTCTATTTACGTCGCTTTCTCCTCCGAAGTGTCCCTATTGGCACAAGTAACCATCTACCCCTGCACATCCCTGAGCAGGCGGGGAAACAGGTGCTGGGTTATGCTAACTGGCGGATGCGATCGATTTCCGCTTGTACTGCTTCCAGGTCTGGTAATTCCAAATACACGGTGGCAAAACGGATATAAGCTACGGAGTCAACGTCTTTTAAGTGGGTTAGTACCATGTTGCCTATAGTCTTGCTTGGCATTTCTGCACGACCACGGCTGAAAACGTATTCCTGCACCTGATCTACGATGCCTTCGATGGCTGCCGAGGAAATGGGCCGTTTGGCACAAGCTATGCGAATACCTTGGAGCAATTTCTCCCTAGAAAACGGTTCTCTCCGGCCATCGCTCTTAACTACGTAAACCTGTTGCATGACTTGTTCGTAAGTAGTGAATCGCTTGCCACAATCCCGGCATTGCCGGCGACGGCGCACGCCGTTCCCTGCTTGTCGGGTTTCCAAGACAAATGTATCCGAGCTGCCACAGTAGGGACAACGCATTATTTGCTCCTTCTTGGTCTATATCCTACCAGTGTATTGATAGATATAGTGTTTATGGTGCTAATAAACACAATATGTTGTGTTTTGATGAAGAGGCGGGGAGTATAACATAGTCTTTCTGAGAGGGCAAGCGGAAATGCCTGAATCTTGGGAAAACAGCAAATTCTTAAGAATTTTAGGAGGGATTTATAGTCTATCCTCACCTTTTTGCGGTTCCGGCCAGAGGGGTTAGTCGTTGCCTTTTGGTCCCGCTGTACTTGGTAGGAGATCCCTTAGGCTTGCTAAAGCACGTTGGGCGTAAGCATGGTAGCGTTTTCGCTTGTTGCGTATCGCTGGCTCAAGAGGTGGCAAGATGCCGAAATTTGCTTTCATGGGCCTGAAATGCTCTGGATTAGCATGGGTGATATAGTGGAAAAGTGCCCCGCTCATGGTGGTTGGTGGGAGTACTATTAGGGGCTGGTCTTGCAGTAGCCGGGCAGCATTCCAGCCCGCTAACAGGCCCCCGGCAATGGAGCCTACGTAGCCTTCGGTGCCGCAGATCTGCCCGGCGAAGAACAAGTCATCTCGTTGCCGGAATTGCAGTGTCGGTTGCAGTAACTGGGGTGCATTGATATACGTGTTGCGGTGCATTTGCCCTAAACGCACGAACTTGGCGTGTTGTAGGCCAGGAATGAGCCGTAGTACTTCTTTCTGGGCGCCCCAGCGCAAGCTAGTCTGGAAGCCTACCAGGTTGAAAAGGGAGCCAGCCAGGTCATCTTGGCGGAGTTGTGCCACTGCATAGGGGCGCCGATTGCTATGTGGGTCGATGAGTCCCACAGGCCGTAAAGGGCCAAATGCCAGGGCTTTCTCTCCCCGGCTGGCGATTTCCTCGATGGGCAAGCAGGCTTCAAAGAAATGCTCTTCTTCCTGGAGGTGGGGGATGATCTTAGGTGCTGCCAATAGAGCGCGATAGAAACGCTCGTATTCCTCTTTGCTCAGGGGGCAGTTGATGTAATCGCCGCCGCTACTTTCTGTGCCCCGGCCATAACGGCTGGCCCGGAAACAAATATTCATATCGATAGAATCGGCGGTGACAATAGGGGCCATGGCGTCGTAAAAATAGAGCTGTTGTTCGCCGGTTAACCTGCCGATGGCTGTTGCTAAAGGATCGGATGTGAGAGGCCCCGTAGCGATGATAGCTGGTCCTTCGGGAATTGCACTCACTTCCGCGCGGTGGATGGTAATGTGCGGCTCTGCTTCCAAGCTGGTCGTGACTCTTTGGGCGAATTGCTCTCTGTCGACGGCCAGGGCGCTGCCGGCGGGAACGGCAACTTCTTCGGCGATACTGATGAGCAACGAGCCGAGGCGCTTCAGCTCTTCTTTCAGCAATCCCATGGCCCGATCTATCATCTTCGAGCCCAGGCTATTGGAGCAGACGATCTCGGCTAAGCGGTCACTTGTGTGCGCCGGGGTCTGTTGCTGGGGGCGCATTTCGTACAGTGTGACTTGCACCCCGCGCCGGGCAGCCTGGTAGGCAGCTTCGCTACCCGCCAGGCCGCCGCCAATGATGGTTAATTGGGATGCTGTTGTCATGCGTTTGTTATGGATTGCTTTGCCGCTGGTGCTGGGGGTGGCAACACTTCACCGCCATCGCCGTATTGCCAGTGCCAATGGCGCCAAACTAGCCCGATAAGGCCGATGGCAATACCAATGATGGCGAAAATTTGGGCGGTGGCGATGCCGTCTATAGTCCAGGCGTCAGGGCGGAAGCTTTCTACCCAGAGCCGCCCTAACGGATACCAGATGAGATAGGCAAAGAAAACGTCACCCTCTCGCAGTTTGGGCAGCCATTTGCGCGTGAAGTAGAGGAAAAGCAACAACCCGATGAAATTCCATGTAGCCTCGTAGAGGAATGTGGGGTGGAAGCGGGTCGTGGCTACTGGATAACGGGCTAAGTCGGTGAAAGCTCCATAGCGGTGGGCCGCGTCAATTTTGATGCCCCAGGGCAAATTTGTCGGTGGGCCATATAATTCCTGGTTGACGAAATTACCGAATCGGCCCAGGATTTGGCCTATCAGGACGCCGGGCACGGCTATGTCTAACC
>WFQT01000106.1 GCA_015486895.1 Anaerolineae bacterium | reverse complement strand
CCGGAAGGTGTAGAAATGGTCATGCCTGGAGATAACGTGAACTTGAAGGTGAAGCTGATTGCGCCGGTAGCACTGGAAGAGGGAAGTCACTTCGCTATTCGTGAGGGTGGTCACACCGTGGGTGCCGGTGTCATCACCAAGATTATAGAATGAAAGCACAGGCAGTTGGGGCGGGGTTTGGCTCCGCCCCAGACTTTTGCCTGCTGAGTAGGTTGGCTGAGGATGGCTAAGAAAAGTAAAGGTGCACGCATTGTGATTACTCTGGCCTGCACTGAGTGCAAAGAGCACAATTATACTACGTTTAAAAATAGACGGAACGACCAGGGTAGAATAGAGTTAATGAAGTATTGTCCTCGTTGTCGGCGGCACACACTACATCGAGAGACAAAGTAGAACTGGCCGTGGAGTGTTTTTCTACCGGAAAGCGTGATTGTTGATAGCGCAAAGGCGAGTAGCTCAATTTGGTAGAGCAACGGTCTCCAAAACCGTAGGTTGCGGGTTCGAGTCCTGCCTCGCCTGCCTTTATTATCGTTGAACTGGTGTACAGGCTGCAGGAAACCGCCCCTCAGGGGCGGTTTCTTAGGCATAACGTGAGCAAGGAAGAGATCAATGGCCAAGGGAACGCTCCCTATGAAGCAAGGAAACGCCGTCACGCGTTATCTAAAAGAAGTCAGAGCCGAAATGTCCAAGGTGACCTGGCCGACGCGCGATGAGGCTATCCGGTTAACGTTAATTGTGTTAGCGGCTACCATCTTTATGGCGTTTTTCTTAGGTGTTGTGGATTGGACTTTCGATCAGTTATTCAGACTGTTGATCCGTTAAAATTTATTGCTATTACTGAGGCTATTCGCAACTCAATAGGCTATTGTCTGCTTGCAAGAATAAAACCACAGATTGCACAGATCAGATTGACAAGGAAGAATTTTGAGGAATCTGTGAGAATCTGTAGTAGGGACGTGTTGTTTGTAGGGATAGTTTAGTAGTTGCAGTTTGTCTTTTAATCTGCAACGTCGGAGTAGGTGTGATGGATGTGGAACTGAGCCTTCAGGAATCTTCCAGTGAAGAGAATCCGGCTGCTGAGGCAGCAGATATTACGGCTACCGAGGGTGAAAAGCAAGAGCTTACCCAGGAAGAGCAGGCCGCTGCGGAGCGGCGTGCCCAGGCCCGCTGGTATGTCGTCCACACCTATTCCGGTATGGAGAATAAGGTTAAGAGCAACCTGGAGTACCGGATCGAGTCTATGGGCATGGAAGGCCAGATCTTTCAGGTGATCGTGCCCACAGAAGAGAAATTGGAGCTGAAAGACGGCAAGCCGGTGACGATTGAGCGCCGTGTTTTCCCGGGCTACGTGTTGGTGGAGATGATTCTAAGTGATGACTCCTGGTTCGTAGTGCGCAATACGCCCGGCGTAATCGGTTTTGTCAGCGTAGATAACAAGCCTGTCCCTCTAGATGTGGAAGAAGTCGAAGAAATCATGAACCGCATCGCGTCGAAGGAACCTTCTTTCAATGTTGAGTTTCGGGTGGGTGAGAAAGTGCGCGTTATTGACGGGCCTTTTGCCGAGTTCTTAGGCACTGTTGATGAGGTTTATCCGGAAAAAGGGAAAGTACGAATTATCGTCTCATTTTTCAACCGTGAGACCCCTGTAGAAGTTGATTTCCTGCAGTTGGAGAGAGCATAAATGGCAAAAAAGAAAATTCAGACATTGATTAAATTGCAGATTCCGGCGGGTAAGGCGACGCCGGCTCCTCCCATTGGCCCGGCGCTAGGTCAGCATGGTGTTAATATTATGGCGTTTGTAAAAGATTATAATGCCAAGACGGCCAACATGGTAGGTAGTGTGGTGCCCGTTGAGATCACCGTTTACAACGATCGCTCATTTACGTTCGTGCTGAAGACTCCGCCGGCCAGCGATATGTTGCGGCAAGCAGCCGGCGTTGAAAAGGGGGCAGCGAACCCACTCACTGAGCAGGTAGGCCAGGTTACCCGCGAGCAAGTTCGCCATATTGCCGAAGTGAAAATGAAGGATTTAAATGCTTATGACCTGGAGGCAGCTATACGGATGATCGAGGGTAGCGCTCGCAGCATGGGCATTGAAGTTGTCGACTGACGCTTTTTGAATGATTGTGGGAGGGTCGCCGTGGCCCATTTGACCACGAGGAGGAATGACCATGTCGAAACACGGAAAGAAGTATCGTGCCGCATTAGCCCTTGTTGACAAGGACAAATTGTATGCACCGGAAGAGGCATTGGAGTTAGTGAAAAAGATGTCTTTCACTAACTTTAATGAAACAGTGGAAGTGCACATGCGCTTGAATGTCGATCCCCGACATGCGGATCAGATGGTGCGTGGTGTAGCGCTCTTGCCCAACGGCTTGGGCAAAGAAATACGGATCCTGGTTTTTGCTGAAGGGGAAGCAGCCCGCATTGCCGAGGAAGCCGGTGCTGATTTCGTCGGTAGCGACGAACTGGTGGCGAAAATCCAGGGCGGTTGGCTCGATTTTGACGTTGCGATTGCCATACCGAGTATGATGCGAAAGGTAGGCCGCTTAGGCCGTATTCTCGGCCCTCGGGGGCTAATGCCGACACCCAAGGCTGGGACTGTGGCCCAGGCGCAAGATTTACCTCGCGTCATCAAAGAATCCCGGTTAGGCCGGGTGGAATTCCGGGTTGACAGGGGGGCGAATATTCACATGCCGATCGGTAAGGTACAGTTCGAGACGAAACTATTATTGGAGAACTTTATGGCTCTCTTCGAGGCTATTCTCCGAGCGAAGCCGGCAGCACTGAAAGGTCGCTTCTTCCGGAGGCTTGTTATCACTTCCACGATGGGACCCGGCGTCAAAGTGGACCCTCTGATCGCTCAGGGAATAGTGTCTTGAGGGAAAGGGTATGAATAGAATCCACAGATTCCACTGGTGACACAGATTAGATAAACAAAAAATCCGTGGAAATCTGTGTCATCGGTGGTTGGTTTCTTGGTTCTGGCTCGGCCAGATCAGGGATAATACAATAAAGAACGT
>WFQT01000105.1 GCA_015486895.1 Anaerolineae bacterium | reverse complement strand
CCGCACAAAACGAGTTGGCGTTTGTCCGCCGATTTTCTCTTCTACGGCCACGATGCGGCCTGATGCATTATCGACGCGCGTTGTTACGTGCTCCTGTAGCCAGTAGCCGAAAGGATAGCTCAACATGGCACTCAAGATAGCAATGTTAGTCAGCACATTCAGACGGTCCCACCAGGGGCGCTTTTTGTTGCCGGAAAGGGCTATCGTACCGCCTACCCCAGCCAGCAGTCCCAAGGCCACAATGTTAGTGCCGCAATTCTCGTGGATAGCTAATCTGCGTTCGCCGCCCTGCAGCCGTGACAGCGCTTCCTCGGTCATCTGGCGCAGGAGATCGACCGGTATGGCACCGTAGAGCCAAAAGCCGCCGGCTGTGCTGCGTCCGACCATGCGCACGCCCGGCAATCTCTGGCTTAGCAGGTGGATCGTCGCGTGTTCTAAGGCATGATTACGTCTTGTGGCGTTAATTGTCGCTTTCAAGCCACTCCATCTGAAGTACTCTTCCATGAATTCCCCCTTGTTCCTTGTTATTTTGGGAACTTCCGAAGCCGTGCCCACATAAGCCTGGCTTCAACGGTATCTCGGAAACTTCGGAAGTCGGGCAACAGTTATATTTCCACAATCACCGGCAAGATCAATGGACGGCGACCTGTAGCTCGGGCGCTTAGTGTTCCTAAACGATCCCTGATTTCGCTCTGCATGCCTTCCCGGAAGCCGGCGTGGCGTACGATTTCCCGGATGGTACTCCTCATTTCCCGGAAAAGTTTGGCACCTTTGCCGTTATCAGAGTACAGGAAACCGCGTGAAAGCAGTTGCGGTGGCACAACGAGCTTTCCAGTTTGGGCGTTGATCGTCACGATGGCTACCAGTACGCCATCCTCGGAGAGATGGCGGCGATCCCGTAGGATCACTTGCCCCCCTTCTTCCTCCACTACCGAGCCATCCACCAGTACATAGCCGTTAGGCACCCTGTCTGTGATGGCCATCCGCCGGCCGTCGTAGCTAAGCAGTTGCCCGCTTTCCATAATGAAGATATTCTCTTTGGGAATGTTGCTTTCTTCTGCCAGGTGGCCGTTGAGCACTAAATGGCGATATTCACCGTGGATAGGCAGGAAGTAGCGAGGCCGTGTCAATTCAATCATGTGCTTGTAGTCCTTGCGATTTCCATGACCTGAAACGTGCACATCGAACAAATTGTGGTAATAAACATTTGCTCCCCGGCGGAAGAGGTCATCGATGGTATGGTTTACTGTAGCCTCATTGCCGGGGATGGGGGTAGCGGAGACGATGACCGTGTCGCCTTGGTGCAAGTGAATCTGGCGCATAGTTCCTCGGGCCATGCGTACCAGGGCAGAAGTCGGTTCTCCCTGGCTGCCGGTGCAAACGATGGTCACCTGGCCAGGAGGTAAGCTATTCATCTCGTTTACTGTCAGCAGGTCGTTCTGTTCAATGTCTAAATAACGTAGTTGAATGCCCATCCGCACATTATTGACCATGCTGCGCCCCACAACGCCGAGGCGCCGGCCAAAGTGAGCGGAAATGTGAATTAACTGCTGGACCCGGGATAAATTGGAAGCAAAGGTAGCCACAATAATGCGTCCTTTTACCTCGGTAAAAATCTTTTTGAAAGTGCGGTTGATCTCTTGCTCCGATGGCGTAAACCCTTTTTCTTCCGCGTTGGTAGAGTCGGAGAGAAGGAGCAATACACCGCGGTCGCCGTAAGCACGCAGCGTTGCTTCGTCGGTTAGCCAGCCATCCTCCGGGGTGGGGTCGAATTTGTAGTCTGTGGCATGGATAATCAGCCCCAATGGTGTCTCAATGGCTAACCCCATCGTTTCCGGAATGGAATGACAGACGTGGAAGAAGGAAACGTTGAAAGCGCCAAGCTGTATCGTGTCACCCGGTTTCACCGTGTAGAGGATTTCGTCGTCCAGGTGATAGGATCGCAATTTGACTTCGATTAAGCCACGGGCCAACCTACTGGCGTAAATAGGTATGTCCACCGAGAATTGCGGCAAGATATAGGGTAAGGCACCGATATGGTCCTCATGTCCGTGCGTAATGATGATACCGCGGATATTCTCTTCTTTTTCCCGTAGGTAATCAACATTGGGGATGACCACATTAATGCCGTACATATCATTATCCGGGAACATGAGGCCGGCGTCGACGATGATGATGTCATCGCCGTACTCGTAGATCATCATATTACGGCCGATTTCCCCTAATCCACCCAGCGGGATCAGTTGTAATTCCTTCGTTTTAGGGGGCAAATTGTCTCTCCTTTCTTATTATTGTTTTTTCCAAAGCTCACAATATTCTCAAGAGGCTTTTTAGCCTTAATAATTCTATAGGTGCTCATCATAAGAGCGATACATTTGTGGGCTTAATTACCCCTGCCCCGGCAGGACCGCCGTTCCGCCCAAAAAGAAAAGGGGACGGCTTTTATCTCCGTCCCCCATATAACTAATGCTGATCAGCATGCCCTCGCGATAGGGACAACTGTCGAGTACGTCAATTCCTATTCATCAGTCATAACCCAAAGCTGATCTCAAAAGAGCGATAACTGCTCGTAATTGTCGTCAACGGCGTTTGCTGCCGCATCCTCGCCCGTTGCTCCTGACATTGCCTCCAATTCTGCTAAAAGGTCAGGGATTCGGCGCACATCCTCTTCTAACGCTGCCCGCCAGCGCGGTTGGTGTAATGCCGCCGCAGGATGAAACATGGGGTAGTAAATCCGGCCATTGGCTCGCTTCGGCTGGCCATGGATGCGCGAAATGGATGCTTTTGGAAAGTAACGTTGCATGGAGAAACGGCCCAGCGTCACGATCAGCTTGGGACGGATAATTTCAATTTGCTGCTCTAAAAACGGCTTACAAGCTTCAATCTCTTCTGGTTCCGGGTCCCGGTTCCCCGGAGGTCTGCACTTCACGACATTGGTGATGAAAACATCATGTCGCTGGATGCCCACGTCGTTGAGTAGTTCTTCTAGCAAGTGGCCGGAAGCGCCCACGAAAGGCCGCCCCTGGCGATCTTCGTGGCAGCCGGGTGCTTCGCCGATGAACATGATCTTCGCATTGCTGGGACCTTCCCCCGGCACTGGGTGCCGCCGGCTGTAATGCAGCGGACAACGTTGACAATTGGAAATTTGTTCGGCAATATCACGCAATGTTGTCACTGGATATGAACCTCAAAAGAGATTGATGTTCCCATTTTAATGTAATTCACTACTTTTGTCTAATTCGTCACCCTGTGTAAACCTTCCAGATCTTTAAGGCCTGGCTTACCGGGCTCGCTCATGGCGTTTGCACCCAGGGTAAGTAATGCCGTGAGCGAAACACTGTCACCGTGAGATTGACTGCCTGCAAGCGGTTGATGCACCCTTGACCGCCATCCACGACGATCGTGGCCCGGTGGGTGCCGTAGCCGCTGGTGGCCATTGCTTCGCTTACGCGCACGAACATGATGGCCGGGGTGTGCCCTTCGCGCGGGGAAAGCTGTACCCAGTCCGGTGATGCGACCAGGCTGCCACCCCGTAGTTGGACGCCGGCGGGTGTCACTTTTTGCACCTGGTCAAGTTTGTTT
>WFQT01000104.1 GCA_015486895.1 Anaerolineae bacterium | reverse complement strand
GGTCACTAATTGAAGGTTGTTTGCCTTGAACACCTTCCCAGTGAATAGAACCGCGAACGCCAACTTTCTCGAGGTCGCAACGCCAATAGGGTCCAAGAGCCATCTCTGCATTTAGAGATAGGAGGTCATTGAACCACGGACAATTTCGTGAGTTGATAACGGCCCTGCTTCCATCAGGATGAATGAGTGCCAGTTGTCCCGTTGGAGAAACCCCGGAAACCGTGACTTCCAATTGTGAACCTTGCAGCATCAATCCAATCAGAAGGCGTGTTCGAGGTTCTCTTAGCAGCAGTTGCCGGGCGAGGGCAATCGGCCATTCCGGTCCATCCGGAGCGTCCCTATATAGCTTGCCGAGCTCCAAGCCTTCGTTCGTCGGGGTGAGCTTGCCACCTTCCCTGTGCAGGAGATTGATGCCGTTGATGCGGTAGCGCGCACCACTACGTTCGAGTCCATAGGTGTTTACAATGCCGTCAGTACGACGACCGCGAGGTATCCCGCCCTTGTATTCCAAAGTCGGGAGGATATCGAACAGCTCACGCTCAACCTCCAGGCGGGAATAGACATGCCCAGCTTCGGCGCGGGCGATGGCAGCCGGGTACTCCTGAAACCTCGTAGGCTCACTCCATAGAAACAACTTTGGCAATGCGATCCTCAACAATCCCTTGGTCATGGCGTGCCTCCCGATGTCTTTTTCAGATACTGAACCAGTTTGACACGGTAGGACTTCTCGCCACGATTCTGGGGATGACCGGGGTGGGCCTTAATCTTAGAGGCGAAGTGATCGGAAAGCCGCAGCCCATCACCCGCCTGCTCCAAAACACCCAGGATCTCGAGGTTGGATAATGCACAACGAACCGCCGCATCCCATGCAGCATCATTGAGAGAAGTGGTCGCCGGCCAAAAACCCAAGTCCTCAAGCAAGGTTCGGCAGGCAAGCCACAACGGCGTGTTGCTGTTACCATTGATCATGAGCCTGCAATTACCGCTATTATCCCATTGCAGACTGGCCGCGATTTCACCTGACAGACTGGCAGTCATCCGTTGTACTTCAAATTGCACAATGGCCGCATACAACGGATGCCCAAGCAGACGCTCCGCAGTATCGTCCCTGGACAAGCTGAGATTCTGTCGCCACTCATCAAAGCTGCCAAGAGACAATCCCGCCACAACATGAGACCGTATGAGTGCCTCCGATTCGGGCAGATCATTTAAACCAATACCATCGGTCTCGCCCACGGAGATTTCGAATTGAGATAGAAACAACGGGCGTCTGATGCCAAACTTCATCTGGCGGGAGAGTGGTCCGAGACCTCCATTGGTTGCGGCTTTGGCACTCCATTCCTGCTGTACACTCAGGAAACTTGTATCGCGGACAAGTTCGCTGATGATGTCCGAAGGAAGATGAGCAAAGAGATCGAGTTTTTCCGAAGCGGAACGGTCGGCCGGGTCAGTTGCTGGCACGCTGAGGTAGCCATGCCACTTAACCTCTCCTGGATGGGGTTGTGGCAAATGCCAATGACCAAAATGCTCCCATGTGTATTCCTCCAAACTGGCTATGGGCTTGCTTAAAGCCCTATCCAAGTAGTCGCCTGTCATCCGTACGGCAAGGCGTGTTGTAAAACGTACCGGGTCAGGATCGCCTTCTGCCGCCCAGAGGAATAAAGGCGAGACCACCAACGCATGCGGGCGTGCGACAAGCAGCGCGTCCAGCCAGGCCCTCACATCTTCGGGCGTGAGGGCAAGCCGTTCTTGTTCACTTTGTGTCAGTTCGCCATATCGTGAAAGGTGTTCCAGTAATAGCCGATGCCGTTCAAGAGTTGTGAGCCTACTTTTCCGTCGGATAACTGTTCCTCTCCCAGTAATACCTTTCTGGACATCGTCTTGAGAGTCTATAGGCCTGAGTTGCAAGATATCAGGATCATTGCCGCTTTCAGACAGAAGATAGTGTGCCAAACGTACTATCAAATCAGCGTTGGCCCATACATAGACCTGGTATGGAGTATTTGGAACTTTTGCATACTTTTTTGGTGCAGGACCACCATCATTTACAATTATCGGCCACTTGCCCCGTTTACGGTTAAGTAAAGGTTTAAGCTGTTCCGCCCCAATCCATTGAGCAACCGCTATCAGCAGCTCACGCCATGTAGCCGGCCTTATTCTCTCCCCGGACAAGGTAATTATCCATTCATCGGGCTTTGAACCAACGAAAGCAGAGTGAATGGAATTTGCTTTTTTTGTTTTTTGTTGTGCGCTAACCTGTTTTCTGGAATCGTCAAGATACTTGTCCGTATCCAGTCGCGTTTCAAATTCCACCCAGCCCCGGGGAGAACCTCGTTTCAATACGCCATCTCCCCTTAACGCTGTGACAGCCCATCGGCAAACGTATTTGAACTGCGTGTCCTTAGGATGGCCTTTTTGGGGCAAATAATCCTCTGCTGTCAGTTCCCGCTCTTTTGTTTTTTCCAGATGACGCACCAACTCATCAAACTCAACGTAACCGCCCAGCTCTTTCAGAGCTTCAACTATCCAGACCTTGGCCGTGTCTCTTGTCGTTCTTGCCATCAGTCCATTCCTGTTTTCATATTCCTGTTTGCGAGCCAGCCAACCATCCGTTCTTGCAGAACCTTGCCTGGGCGAAACACCGTCCGCAAACGAGTGGCCATGAGGCTCGATTGAAAATCGGGATGCAGCGCCAGAGAGTCGTCCGTCTGGCATAACACTTCGAGTGTGAGCAGGTTATGGAGCAAATTCTCCATCAACTCCGGAGCTATCTGGTCTCCGTCAAGCCCGCAGACACGGAATCCCTGCACGCCCACAAGATCCGGAAGCAAATAGGTTAGTTTGCCGACTTCCCGTCCATCAAACAGCACTGAGACATCAGCCAGCGGTGCATCAGGAGGAAGGTAGAGCTCAAGTGACGGCGCGGTAGTCGCCGGGGAGCGCCAGGCGCTTATTGCCAGATGTACCACCGCCTTGTAAAAGGGCTGCTCAATCAACGCGTCTTGCAGGGTTTGGCGGAGAGCGGCCTTGGTTTCCACGTTGCCGAGGACCTGTCCATGCTCGTCAAAAAGAGCAACACCGCACCACACCCGTTGCCGGCGAATGTTCCATGGAGCCATCTTTAAGGGCTGCAAAAGATCGAAGCCTTCATTGGAATTCAAGGGTAACGAACGTAAGCACGCAGGTACTCGATCAACATCGGGGTTCTCCGGCAACACGGCCAGAGGTGCGAATCGATTAAGGGCGAAATCAAACAGGTCCTGGGGCCGGCCAGAGTGGCCCATGAGAAACTGGTCCCAATCGCTCCAGTCCTGACCTCGTTCGGTTAGTTGCGCGCACCGCCGAGAGATCGCATCGGTAGTCTCATCTATCAGACGGCCTTCTGCCTCAATAACATCAAGCACCCGGTTTATTTCGTCCAGCAGGGGCAAAAGAACACTGCCGGTCCAGGTTTCCAACTGCTCGCTCATGTCCGCTTTAGCGGCCAGGGCCAATCCTTCGGCCAAGATACTGACAAGATAGCGCCGGTAGTCCGGGACCTGAAACAAAGCCAGCTTCAACGCCCGTTCTGCACCGGCGTCCAAAAGCCCTTCACCATTCGGCGTCAATGCCCAGGCTACGACGTCACCGTTTTCCTGCCGAACCTCCTCAACTATCCCGGCCTGCACCAACTGAGACAACCACTGCCTACCACCAGAAAAAGCCGATATTTCACATGCAGCCACTTCTCCCCAGGTGGCAAGGTGGGCGATCAAATCGCTTGCGGTTTTCGGATTCTTGGGCAAAGAAGTCATGACGTCTATTTTTTCCTCATATCCACGTCATTCCCGGCGGCTGCCAGTCGCTTCATTTCACGCCTTAACTCGGCTGCCAGTTCCTGTTCATCCGGCAGTTCCAGTTTGTAGCGGCTGGCGAAGATCTGCCGGTTTTTTTCATCCAGAACATACCGGACCACCGCCTCGTTCTTGTCCGTGCACAGGATCAGCCCGATAGTGGGGTTATCCTCCATCGTGCGGATTTCCCGGTCGAAATAGTGCACATACATCTGCATCTGTCCCAAATCAGCGTGGGTCAGCTTGGCGACTTTCAGGTCAATGATCACGTAACATTTCAGCTTGATATGATAGAAGACGAGATCCGGGTAGAAATGATCACCATCCAGGGTAAGCCGCTTTTGGCGGCCCACAAAGGCGAAGCCGGTTCCCAGATCCAGCAGAAAGTCCTGGAGGTAGGAAATCAGGGCGTTCTCGAGATCGCTTTCAACGAGCCGGTGCGATTCCGGCAGGTCCAGAAATTCTAGAACGTACGGGTCCTTTATCGTGTCTATCGGTTTTTCGATGACCTGCCCCTGGGTTGCAAGTTGCAATAGGCCTTCCTTGTCACGGCTTTTCAGAAGCCGCTCAAACAGCAGGCTGTTGATCTGACGTTCCAACTGACGCGAGGACCACCGGTGCTTCGCGGCCTCAATTTCATAGAATGAACGCGCATGTTCGTTTTCCACCTTGAGCAGCAGCCGATAATGGGTCCAGGAAAGATTTGGGTCAAATGGGTCATGCATCGCGTGACCGCTCTTATCCACCGGCATCGGCAATCGGCCACGCACTGCGTGACCGATCTGAGGCGACCGATCCCGGTATACCAGATAGAACTGCCGGAAATATTTCAAATTGGTAACGGAAAATCCCTTGCCGTAACGTTTTCCGAGCCTCCTGGACAGATCACGGATAATGTAGTCTCCGTACCCCGCCTGAGCCTTGCCATGCTGTTCCTCTTCCACGATTTCCCGGCCGATCAGCCAGTAGGCAATCACCATCTGGTTGTTGACCGAGCGGACTACATTGGTCCTGGCTTGTTCCAGGATCGCGGCAACCCGGTCAAAGAGTTTGTTTGTTTTTTCAGGCGGTTTCATTCGTCAACTTTGCCTTCCTATTATTCTGCTGAGATAACTTTTTTGAATGCATTTTGGTAAGTTAACGCTATATGCCACCTCCGGTAGTTATCAGCACCGCAACGGGAGCGTTTAATATGAATTTCTTTGTTTCCACGCCTTTTAATGATCTCCTCTATTTTCCAGTCCCATCCGTTCCAGTTTTTTGCAAAGAAGCGACCACTGCCCTGATACCAATTTGGGAAGTATAAAGCATTCAAAGCATTAAGCATGTCACCTGCCGTGCTGAATCGTTTGCTGGGGTCGGGGTTTGTTGCTTTATTGATTATTTGCTTTAATGTTCTGTTTACATAAGGGCGATCTTTTACGAACGCCAGTATTCTCCGCGCTGATGCCCTTCGAGATAATGCATCGTTAATAACTTGGCACCGATCAAAATCTGCAAGACCAGCAAGAGATTTGGCACCGAGCTTCTTTATCACGCTTTTTGCTTGTCTATCCAAATAAGGTTCATCATTATAAGGGAGCGGCCCATTTATCATCTCACCCAACACCAGTCCGACCTGATAGATATCAGAGCGAATACTGTATGCACTTGGTTGCGCCCACCCTTCTGGTGGCACATACAAGGCGCTATGCCGGGAGGCTGAAACGGTGGCATCAGGGGATGAAAGCCTTGCTACAGACCCGAAATCCCCTAGTTTTGGATGCAATCTGTTATTAACTCTAGTCAGTAGAATGTTCGCAGGCTTAATATCCCGGTGAACAAGACATGAACCGTGGAGGTGTGAAAGTCCATGGAGGATGCCTTTTACTACATTGATTGCATCCATGAGTGGAAGAGGACCATTTTCTATAGCATTTAACAAACTCCCACCGTCAACTAATTCCATTGCGATAAGCACCCAATCATCGCTCAGCTTTTCCGCATCAAGGACATTGACCAAGTGAGTGCTATTGCCGCCAGTCGTTGCTTCAACCAAGAAACGAGGTTCTTGAAAAATATCCGTCCGTTCAGAGCAAGCATCATAGATTTTCAGGAAAACATCTCGATTCAAGGGGATATGCTTCGCCACGAAAGCGTAAGCATTCATGCCCTCGTTGTTTTCTTGTCGCAGCTCGTATTTGCCTACGCTGCTGATAAGAGATGCTATTTCTTCACGTGCCTGATTCATGCATCTAATCCCGTCCACGCAATCATTACGGTATCTTTCCAAGGTTTTGGCCTAAAATCGCTGCCGTTGTTGAATACACTCTCAGGGATCCCTCCGGCGTCTGCTTGGAATTTTTTCTCCTGAGCTCGAAGGGTTTGTGGCGGCACCAGTTCTACGGGGATATTATGTTCGGCACATGAAAGCTGAAAGACAGCTTCTGCTTTAATACGCATTGAGGAGACCTTGCCGAATTTATTGTTGCCCGCTTGCAAGATGCATACTTTATCAACCGCCTGATTTTCTAAGAAAGTGAGAACAAAATTATGCAAATTGTATAAAATCTGAGCTTCACCCTGCGTTTTGGGAAATTTCTGCTTGGTGCTGTCCAGATTGACAAGTGAAGGATTAGAGCGAGTACCCTCCACCAGTGCCCAAGAAACTTCATTAGAAGATGGTGTAACACCAAGAACTTTCATTTGTTTTCCTCCTTGAGTTCCTTTTCGATGTCCTCCCATGTCGGCGGTTTAAGCTTGCCCGACAGGATAGCATTGGTATCGAGGGTGCCTTCGATTAGGGCTTCAACATCGGATTTGGCATCAGCGACAAGATATTGAGCCTTTGTCATTAGGGAATGATGGGAAGCAATAAGATCTGCAATTTTTCTCTCGCGGCTAATGCGTGGAATTCTTAATTTGGCAATCCATTCTTGAGTTATATGAGGCTGAGCAAGTCCTGTTGCAAAGCTCTGTATCTGGATCTGCAATACGGGGTGATTGATTACAAATTCAAGATAATAGGGGTTAATACTCGGTTTCTTTCTGGGACGTAATCGGGCCACTGTCGACCCGGCCGCCATTTCATTGTGAATTTCTGGGATAACAATGGCTTTACCAATCGTCCCATCCTTGGTCATAACTACATCGCCATGCTTAAGATGAATCTGTGGCTGCTCGTCATATTTATCTCTTTGGACCGAAACCAATGACTCGAAATCGATATACCCATCTCTAATCTCAACACCGCGGAGGAGCCATGGGCCGTCTTCCACATAATGCTCCGTTGTGAGGCCCTTCCATCCAATCATTGCAGATATTTCCGCTACATCCTGGAGTAGAGTCGTTTCAATTCGCTCGTCTTTAAAGTATTCATAAAGGCGTAGCTTCTTGGGAGAGTTGAAGTTTAAATCCAAACGAGTTTCGAGATATTCAGGCTGTAGCCAATGGCTTCCAAGAGGTTCCTCATATTCAGCTTTCCAGGCGATATCAGAATCAAATATCCGAAAGGCTTGGCCTTTTTTCTTCAGAGCGTGCGCCCGACAGCGTTCGGCCAGTTCGACTTTTACCCCGATGTAATCCTGGATTCGGTGGTCAGGAATTGGAACCACAAAGCTCTTGATGGTATCCAGATCGTTGTAGAGGGCGCCTGTATTCGAAGATCCCCTCCTTTTCTGAAGGAGAAATGGAGCTGAAGTCATGAAAGACAGTAAATAATAGGGGTTGGTCTTGCTTTTTTCTGGCCGCAATATGAAGATGCTTCCATTTGCAATGGCCCTCTCATTACATTGTGGAAACATTGCCACTGAATCTGGGCGATCAATTGATGCCCCCTTAATTAATAAAAGTATATCTCCACCCTTAACGCGTGCCTTTTTGAATTTATCATAATACGCTGTGGGAACCCGAACGGCCTCGGCAAGTGTAACAGCCATCGACTGAAGATCCGTTCCACGAATCAAAACAATTCCAGTCTCGGAATAGTCAACAGAATCTGGCAAAGAGCCGTAATTACCCTTTGAATAAAGATCGCCCAGGAAAGCAGTCTCAAAACCTCCGTTTACTAAAGCCTGCTCATTGCGAAGAAAGATCGGGCGAAAGTGACCGGCATCCACCCGTCTTTTGATCATACTAGGAGCAATAACAGTTGCAGCCGGTTTTTCTGAAAGAATTTTGAAGTCGATTGCTTTCATTACTGAGCCTCCTGATTATAGAGGCTTGCAATAGT
>WFQT01000103.1 GCA_015486895.1 Anaerolineae bacterium | reverse complement strand
TGGCGTTGCAAGCTCAAATTCCAAAGTGAGCTTCATGGCTCCGGTGGGGCAGGCCTCCTCACATCTCCCGCACCTGATACATCTTGCGGGGTTGGAAACTATACTCTTCAGGCCATTTTCCAAATCCCATTCGGCCGTCAAGGCATCCGCAGGGCATGCTCTGACACACGCCGCACAGCCTATACAAACGCTGGGGTCAATGTGAGGCTTGCCTCTATACTCCGGTGGCTTTTCTGTTGGGACGAGAGGATACTTCACGGTCACCGGGACGCCTACCCTCAGGTCAGGCCGCTTCCATGATATTAAGCTTTCAGTATAAGAAATTTTTACACTCTCTTCCATCTTCATAACCTCTCCGAAGCCTCAATCGAAAGTTCATTGAACTCAGCTTCATTCAGGACTTTCACCTTGCCGGTCTTCACATCAACTATCTGCACTCTTTCGGTGCACGCATAACAGGGATCAATACTTGCTATGATCAACGGGGCATCGGCCACCCTATAGCCTTTGAGCATCTCCGGGACTGCTGGCAGGTTGTTGTAAGTTGGCGCCCTGACCTTCCACCTGTAAACTTTGTTATTGGTGCCGGTTAGCACGTAGTGTATTACCTCACCTCGGTGGGCTTCGGTGTATCCAAGTGATTCCTGGTAAGCCGGGAGCTTTCCGATCGGCGTGAAAATATCGCCTTCGGGCATTTGGTCTACAGCTTGCTCTATGATGTTTATGCTCTGCAAGACCTCATCAAGCCGAACCAGTACCCGGGCCAAGACATCTCCCTCCTTATAAACAGGGACATCAAAGTCTATATGTTTGTATGCGAATACCTTGTGGTCCCTTCTGACGTCTATGTTTCGTCCCGATGCCCTGGCAGTAGGCCCAACAACCCCGTAATCCTTGGCCACTTTGTAGGGCAAGACACCCACATCTTTCGCCCTCTTGATCAATATGTCAGAGCTTGTTACAATGCTGTAGAGATTTTCGACGTCTTTCCTGAGCTGCTTCATCTTGTCGAGGATTTCCTTCTTCCTGTAATCCAGGAAGTCTCTCCTTACGCCTCCGACTACATTCATCCCGTAG
Source organism: Anaerolineae bacterium (assembly GCA_015486895.1). Lineage (GTDB taxonomy): Bacteria > Chloroflexota > Anaerolineae > JAADDB01 > JAADDB01 > S014-12. The sequence goes on along the minus strand of WFQT01000103.1, from coordinate 11,877 downwards.
GTTTTTCTATTACCGGTTAGCCTTTCGGGCAGCCACATGACAGGATCTTCCCTTATGCGCCACGCGTGCATAAAGCCGGTGTCAAAGCCTACTAAATGGCACGCCACTCCGGCCCATAGCAAGTGTGAATGGATCCTCTCGATCTCAAGCAGTATTGTTCTAATGTACTGGGCCCTTGCTGGTATTTCAACACCGGCTATGTTCTCTACGGCCATTGCATAGGCACAAGAGTGCTGGAAACCACATATTCCACATATCCGCTCGGCTATGTAGAATATCTGATTGTAGGTCAGTCTGCCCTCCCCAATTTTCTCAATCCCCCGGTGGGAATAGAAGCCCCTGTAGTCCACATCAACGATCTCTTCGCCTTTCACGAAAAGCCTGAAGTGAGCAGGCTCATCGAGGGCCATGTGATATGGACCGATGGGGACCGTCGATGTGTCCGCAGGTACCTCTTTGTAAGCGTTCTGAAGTTCGCCAGGGGGTGAGGCATTATACTCATGATCCTTCCGCAAAGGATAAACGCCCTCAGGCCAATCCTCAGGGACGATAAGTCTCCTTAAATCGGGGTGATCTAATGGCTTAAACCCAAGCAAATCACGAACTTCTCTTTCGGCCCAAAGGGCTGCTGGAAGCTTTTGCGCAACAGACGGGAATTCTGGGTTGTCTTTATCTAATCTGGCTTTCAGGATCACGTAGAAATTCTCACGTTTCCCACTGCTATCCAACATGTTTATGACCGGTGCGTAGGCAAACTTACCTGCTAATTGCCTCTCATCTGATCCAATCCCCATAACATAGTAGGATTCGTCGAATTCTGGATGGTACTGCAGATAATGCGCCATATCTGGCAGATCTTTTTTGTCTACAAGGTAGAGAATCTGGGTAGGAGTAAGGGCTTTCTTCTCCTTTATCTCGCCCTTGAACTTATCTTCGAATTCCGCAAGACGCTCTTTTGTAACCACAATATCTCCTCCTTAACTGAGATGTGCTTGATTACCACCCCACGGCTGCTACAGCTAACACAACCAGTGAGAGTAAGAAGATTCTGGTATTCAGTGCAACCGCCTGGTCTATCCTATAGCGGGCATTTGTTGCCTCCAATGCTGCTATGATGGGATAGGCTACAAGAACTAATATCAGTTGAACCACCAGCACAACCAAACCCCCGGCGATCCCGGTCAACTGTATGCCCCTAAGTATAGGGATTGTCAGGAACGTCGAAAGTAACCAGAGTAAGACAAGTCTCTTTGCTAACATTGCATACTCAAGCACTCCCAGAAGTCTTCCGCTGTATTCAACCAAAACACCTCCTGCTATTTCTGTTTCCGCCTCTGCTACGTCAAAGGGGACAAACCCACTCTCGGCATAAGCTGCATATATCAATAGCAGGTAAGCCAGAACTGTTGAAAAGCTCGCCGGGACCTTCAATGGGATCTCTGAGAGAGAAAGAGTGCCAGCCTTGAATGCAAATATTCCCAGAGCTATCCCTAATATCGGCTCGACGCTCAACAGCATCATCATTTCCCTATGCCCACCAATATTTGAATGGGCGTTCTGGGTGCTGAATGCCCCGATTATAATGGCAACGCTAACCATCGCCAAGACGTAAAGGAACACAACTATGTCACCACTGAATTTGACTGGGACCCATTTTCCGTACGGCAACAGGAAAGCGGCCGAGAACGCCGAAGCCAAGGCCAGGTATGGAGCCACCCTAAACCATTTGTTCTCTGTAGGTCTCAACGAAGGTAGGCCAAATAGTTTCTGCAGGTCATAGAACGTCTGCATTATTGGAGGACCCACTCTATATTGCACCCGGGCTTTTACTCTCCGTGCGATTCCGTCAAGGAATGGAGGCAACAAAGCTGTAATAACTACGCCTGCGACAATTCCCACAATGCTTATTCTCTCCATCATTTTTGATCACCTCACCATATTAAAGCTGCTAGAACGGCTGCAACTATAATTAGTACAAGCAAAACAGCAGCCTTTGAAAGTATGCCTACGACCTTGACGAATCTGACAACCGGCATTATCAGGGCGTCGTCTAAGTGGAGAGTCATTCCATCTCTAAGATCGTCTACATCCTTGACTGTTACCCAAGGAATCTCCGCAGTTCTCACAAAGTACTTACCCACCCAAACATAGGCCGCTATTGTACGATTTATCACTTCTGAGCCCAGGTCACCGAAGAACCCACCCAAGGCGTAGAAGGCGCTTATTCTTTTTTCGTACGGGCGATAATAATCACTTGCTCTTAACCTATATGTTGCTTCCGGGAAAAGTGTAGAACCACAGTCCCATGGCTTTGCCGTCTCTTTGGCCTTTGGCGGCAACAAGAGGAGGAATGCCACGAAAATCACCCCGAAGACTATTGCCATGAGAACCGGCGAGAAGTAAATAGAATGGAAACTCAGGCCCAATACTCCAGTAGTGATAACACCCTTTCCTACCGGCAGAGTAGCTATTGCAAGTGCTATAGCTGGGAAGACACCAATAACGAGGCAGAGGAGTGAGAGTATGCCCTGCCCGATTAGCATTGATCCCGGCACCTCTTTAGCCTTGCTTGTAAGCTCGTTAGGCTCTCCTCCGAAAGCTGAATTATAGAACTTAACGAACGAGGCTAATGTCACAGCGCTTATCAACAGGGCAAAGAGTGCTCCGAGCACGAACCAGAAGTTCTTGGAATAGTACCCTGCTTCGTAGATCATCCACTTTGAGACAAAGCCGTTAAACAGCGGCACACCTGATATCCCCAGGGATGCAAACAGAGCAAATATTCCAGTCCAAGGCATGAGCTTGTATAGCCCACTGAGTCTATTCAAGTCCTTAGTGCCGGAAGCGTATTCAATGGCCCCAGCAGAGAGGAACAGTGAACCCTTAAAGAGAGCATGGTTCAAAGCGTGGAACAGACCCGCCGTCAGCCCCAAGGCACCTATGAAAGCCAACGTAGAATTAGAGTTCCCTATGAGGGTTATTCCAATCCCTACGCCTAACCAGATATAGCCCATCTGGCCAACGCTGTGATATGCCAGCAAGCGCTTTGCATTCGTCTGTTTCAGTGCGTATAAGGTGCCAACTACTAACGTTACAACTCCGAGCATTGCAACTAGATAACCAAAGGTTACGGTTGGCTTCAAGATGAAGAAGGTTGTTCTTACTAAACCATAGACTGCCATCTTTATCATCACGCCGCTCAACAGAGTCGATACGTCACTCGGCGCGCTTGAGTGGGCTGGAGGAAGCCAAAAGTGGAGAGGCACCACACCAGCTTTAGCCATGAAAGCTAAGAGGAAAGAGGCGTATAGGAGCTTAACCAACCCTGGAGAGAGAGTCCCAATATGGGCAGCAACGTCTGAAAAGCCCATGCCATCAAATGAGCCAACAACAGAGTAGCCTATCGCCATTGCTAATAAAAGTGGCAACGTACTCGCCAGGTGCATTGTTATGTAATACTCAACTCCGGCCCAGAGGCTATCTTTCTCATCCCAGACTACAAGCACAAATGAGCTGAACGTCATTATTTCCCACCAAAACACAAACCAAACAAGATGGGACGTCGTGACAATTAACACCATTGATGCTAAGAAGGCATTGTAAGCTAACGCGAAGACCCATGCCTTTCCGAGCTTTTCGTACTTGTCCATGTAGTTGAACGTATAGATGGCATCGGCGAGGCCAACCACCCCGATGATAGTCAGGAACACCAGGCTCAGCCCGTCTATCATTATCGGTGTTCCTAATATTTCACCCTTGATGGGCAGGTGCCCGTAAGCTTCTACAATCAAGGCAATGAGCGAGAGCGACGCCAATGTTGCGAACGCGCTTGAGAGCCTTATGACACTCTTATACTCCAGCACAAGACCGGAGATTGCCCCGAGCACAAATAACGACAGCGAGAGTTCAAGCAGATAAATTACCATTTTTTCATCCCCCTATAAACCTTATGCTTTCCGTGAGGTGGAGAGTCAGGAAAGGAGAGACAGTCATTACTACTATGAGCACGATGAGTACTGCATACATCAGTGGGCTTATCTTGCCTTTCTCATAGCTTGGCTCACCGAAGAGCATTGACTTCATCCAGAGGACTGCTACCATAAAGAATATCGTAGCATCGACGAGAACCAGAAGTACAGGGATCCACTCTATCCACGAAGCTCCTCTCACGGCCATTGTTCCTGTCATGATCACATTCGCTTTGCTCAAAAACAGGCCCATAGGGGGGACTCCAGCCAATCCTAATAGGGCAAGGAACCACCCTACGGCCGCTCCCGGGAGAATCCACCTCAAGCCTTTTATCTTCTTCATATCAAATGTGCCGAAGCTAAAGCCAAAAGTACCAGCGACTAGAAAAGCTAAACTTTTCACAAGTGAATGGTTAAAAAGCTGGTAGACCGATGCTTGCAAACCTCCCGCAGAGCCCAATATGGCACCTAAGAGGGCTACGTACATGATCCCAACCTGGGCTATAGTTGAATAGGCTAACAAGCGCTTCGCATCCTTCTGAAGCGGATAGTAAAAGATGCTCATCACTTGTGTTATGACAACGAGGAGGGCTATCACGTAATAAGCGGTCTTGGGGATACCATTCATGAACTGGACAATTCTAACCATCATGAAAAGCCCCGCTTCTACAGCTCCAATGCTATGGATGAAAGCACTTGCCGGCACCGGGGCTTCCGTAGAATCCGGCAGCCACGAGTAAAGAGGAAATTGAGAACTCATCGTTATAGCTGTAAGCATAACCCCGAGGAACACCCAGAGCGTCGCCTTGCTGCTGAGCTGCCCAAGAGCATATAGGCTTGTGTCATGATACTTCACTAGCCCAAAGACAACGACAAGAAGAAGCCCGAACAGCATTGAGAGGTTTATGAATCCAAATGCCTTGTTTGCTGCTTGCCTGGCATTTGGAGTTTTGTAGTACCTTATCACCCCCCAGGTTGCTATCGCTATGACCTCGGCAAAGACTAAGAAACTCAAGAGGCTTGAAGAGAATAAAAATCCCAGAACTGCTCCTTCAAGAATGAGCATCCAGCCATAAAAAGTCCCTTTTCCGCTCTCTACGGGGTTTAATTTGTTGGTGGGGCTCATGTAATCTATAGCATATAGTAGGATCAGAAGGGCCGTTAGACTTACAATGAAAGCCATCAGGACACTCATTGTATCTACTACGAATCCAAAAACTTCACCGAGTCCCTGGCTATGGATGTATACTAAGTGATATATTCCCCTGTTTCCGAGAAATACTGCAAGCCCATAGCTCGTTAGAGCTAAGGAAGACAGGGCAGAGATCAACATCACGATATCTGCTTTCTTTTTGTCTAACTTAAACTCTATCAAACCAAGGGCCAATGGGATTAAAAAGGACAAAAGAAAAATCGTTGAATTCATATCACCTACCTCGTATGGACCTTTCACTAAACAAATGAGGCACAGGTTCGCCAAATGCTAACCTAATGCTCTCTCCGTTAAATGACATCTTGGGTTCTGCTACCTTTTATGATAGTCATTTCTTTTCCCTCCCTATGAGGTTTGAAATGACCATTTCCTCTTTCGCCAAAGTGATGTCATCTACTTCACCGAATTTCAATGCCTCAGTTGGACAAGTTGTGACACAAGCTGGGAGTTTTCCTTCCTCTCTTCTATCAGCGCAAAGATCACATTTGACCATCACTTTATTAAGTTCGTTGATCTTAGGAATGCCAAACGGACAAGCCAGCACACACATGGAGCAACCAATGCACCTGAGTGGGTCTACAACAACTGCCCCATCTTTATCTCTCCAAAGTGCATTGACTGGACAGACCTCGACGCATGGAGCTTTTTCACAATGTCTGCAATTAAAAGAGACATTAGTCAAATCCGGAAACTGGAAGACTTTAATCATGGACTCGCCATGTTCTCTTTCGCAGGCAACTTCACACGCCTTGCAACCAATACACCGCTCGTAATCAATGAATATCTTTTTGCTCATAAATCACCCCCTCACCTTGGAGATCTTACAAGCAGCGGTTTTGTATCCAGGTATCTTCGAAAGGTTATCAACAGCATCCTTTGTCAGGAGGTTGAAACCCCAATGCCATGGCATTGAAATGACCCCTTTCTTTATGTACGGTGTCACTTCAACTTTGGCTGTTAACGAGCTTCTCCTGGTTTCCACCTTGACTAAATCTCCATCATTAACTTTGAGTTTTCTTGCGTCCTGATCGTTAATGTATACAAATCCTTCTGCCCACCTATCCTCTAAACTCTTACTCCTGAAGCTCATAGTCCCGGTGTGGAAATGCCCGACCAGTCTGAAGTTCGATAGCCAGAATGAATACTCGTCATCAGGTATTTCCCCTGGCGGGATGTACTTTGGAGCAATTAGGTTGGCCTTTCCGCTTGGCGTTGGAAAGCCCTTTAAGAATAACCTTGGGGTTTCGCTCTTTTCGTCTGAGCATGGGAACATGCAGCCCTTGAGGTCATCCCGAAGTCTCTGCGGTGTTGCTCCTTTCAAGGCCGGTATGACCTTGTTTATCTCACTTAAGACGTCATCAATGCTTGAGTAGTAAAAGTACTTTCCGAGCCCCAAAGCGTTGGCAATCCCGACAAGGATCTCCCAGTCAGGCTTTGCTTCCCCTGGCGCATCGGCTGCCTTAAAGCTCCACTGGACTCGCCTATTGGAACTTATTGCAGTTCCTGCCCTCTCATGCCAAGCCGCGGCTGGCAGGACTATATCGGCATATTTGGTGGTTTCGGTGGGGAAAATATCCTGTGCAACAACAAATTCCGCTTTTTCCAACGCTTTCTCTACAAACGCAGAGTCAGGGAGTGACCTGGCCGGGTTTTGCCCCATTATATAAAGTGCTTTGACGCTACCTTCATACGCGGCCCCAAACATTGCTACGTAATGCAATCCCGGCTTATCAGGTATTTCAAGGCCCCAGGCTCTTTCAATCCTCTCTCTCTCTTCTTCATCCGCTACCGGAATCGCGCCCGGAAGTTGAGCACAGTTAACACCAGTGAGAGATGCTCCCATTCCATTGAAGGCACCCGGTATAGCACCGGACATCACACCTTCCTTACCGATGTTGCCCGTTATTAAAACCAGATCTGTTAAAGCCATCATGGCCGCAGTACCGTTGACATGTTGGTTCAAACCTTCATTCGCAAGCACGGCAGTTTTCCCGCCTGTAGCAACAGTGCGAGCAGCTCCCTCAATGAGATTTGCCGGAACGCCACTGATCTTTTCAGCCCACTTTGGCGTATACTCCTCAACGGTCTTTGCAAGTTCACCAAAACCCTCGACTCGCTTGGCAACGAAGTCTTTATCGTAGAGATCATTCTCGATCACGTAGTTAATCATGGCCAAAATGATAGCTAAGTCGGTTCCTGGATAAGGCTGCAAATAGATATCGGCATACTTGGCGGATTGTGTTTTCACCGCGTCGACCGCAATGAGCTTTGCACCATTGTCCAGGACCGCCTTTTCTACATATTGTCCAAAGAACACTGGATTGGTCGCCGCAGGGTTGTACCCCCAAAGCACAACTACATCAGCCTTGAGTACATCGTCAGAGGGATTTGTTTGGGGAGCACTTCCGAGGATTTTCGTTCTAGCAACGACATTTGACGATTGGCACAATCTTCCTGCAAATTCTACGTTATTACTTCCCATTGCCCTAGCGAGCTTTTGGATGAGGTAGTTGTCTTCAACGGAACACTTCTCGCTTCCAAGGAATGCTAAAGCCCCTGGGCCGTGTTTCCCCTTTATTTCATTCATCCGGCCAGCCACTTCATCCATTGCTTCCTGCCAGCTAATTTCCTGGAACTTTCCTGGAGCAACTTTTTTGAGAGGCCTGGTCAATCTATCCTTGCTTTGCGCATATTGGAATGCGACATTTCCTTTTGGACAGAGCTTTCCTCCTTTATTGGGTATCCCGGGAATGTCATCTACATATTCTATTCCCACGGGATACCCATCTTCTGTTTCCACGTACACCCTGCACCCCACACTGCAGTAAGGACAAACAATAAGATGTTTCTCTCTCATCTGCTCCTCCTCTCTGTTGAATACTCGAGCTTTTTGATTCGTCCCGACAGTATCATCTATCCCTAAAATAGCCATCGGTCAAGAAAATGTCCTTAATATACATTATAAAGTGAGCTTGCTTGGTGTCAATGGTTATATAGGCAAATACATGATGCCCAAGTGGCTAATTTGTGAGGTGCTAAGGAGGGACACTTGCTTTGTGTTGACGGCCACATGGGCAAATATAATGTACCCAAGTGGCTAATTACGAGGAATTCTCTGTTGTGGGCATTCACCTGCCGCTGTCTTCTATACAAGATAGTCTAACGGTGGCTTGGAGGGAAGTAATCTGTGAAATCCAGGGTCAACCTTTTGGTCCCAGCCTGGGGGTTAAGGAAGAGTGCTTCACAGAAGCTCGGAGCGTGTGGCTATTATAATTGCCTCTACGCGGTTTTTGGCGTCTAATTTGTGTAGAATACTGCCCACATAATGCTTTACACTGCTCCGGCTCAAGAAGAGCCTTTCTCCAATCTCTTTGTTGCTCAAACCTTGAGCCATAAGATGCAATATTTCCAATTCGCGTGCGGAAAGGAGCGGATTTTCTTGAGGCAGGCACCCGCGTATATGGTCTGTCAAAAGAGTAACTACCCTGGGGTCTAACACTGTCTCTCCGCGAGCCACAGACAGTAATTTTTCTTTTAGGTTGAGTTGTTTTGCATCCTTGAGGATATACCCTCTTGCCCCAGCATCAAGACAACGCTGCACGAGTTTCCATTCCAAGAAGGCTGTAAGTATCACCGTTGCGGTAGGTAAACCTTCTGATGTGATTCTTTGACATATTTCAATTCCGCTCATATCCGGCAATTTTATATCAACTAACGCCACATCGGGCTTCTCCCGGCGTAGGAGTTCTATGGCCCCTTCGCCGTCGGAGGCCTCGCCAACAATGTGAAATAAAGGATCGGATTCCAAGATAGACTTCAGTCCCTCTCGCACAATCCAGTGATTGTCCACAATGACCACGCGTACAATTTTCATTGTGTTTCCTTCCTCCCTCCAAGCATGGGAAAAGTAGCTCGCACTATTGTACCCCCATCGTCTTCGTTGCTCAAGATGGTAATCTCACCGTTAGCATTGGAGGCTACCTGTTTCATCGTGAGCAACCCAAAATGTAGCCCTGGTGTACTTGGCGTGTCTAGGCCGCGGCCATTATCTTGGATAGTTACTGAAACAAAACGCTTATCATATGAGAGGGTGACGGCAACAGCAGAAGCGCGTGCATGTTTTTTTACATTGGAGAGAGCTTCCCGGACTATGCGGTATATCGCTTCAGACACAGCAAGAGGCATCTCTGGCAGATCTCGAGGCAAGAGAAGTGATGAGCGTATCCCGGAAGTAGTCTTGAGCTCTTCTATTAAGTCGGTTAGGATGGCAGGTAGCCCCTTCATATTCACAGATGAATGGAATGAGAGAGCAAAAATAGTACTCCTGAGCTCTTCACTAGCGCGGTCAATCAAACGTTGTATCATGGATAGTTTCTCTAAGCATGGATCTGCTTGCTCTAAGCATTTTTCGACTTCCAGGCCGACAGTGAACAGATACTGCAATACTGTTTCGTGCAACGATTGTGCAATGCGTTTTCGTTCCTCCAATTTTGCCAACTGCTCGGTGCGTTCGTATAACTGGGCGTTCTCAATAGCCATCGCCGCTTGGGCGGCAAAAGCCACTAATAAGGCTTGATCTTCCCTTGAGAAGCTACCTTCCCCGGGGCTATTTCCCACAAACAACGAACCGAACACTTTATCACGGACGCGTAGTGGTACTCCCACAAATGCTTTGACCTCCGGGTGACCATGAGGAATACCTACTGCCCTAGGGTGCTTTCGTATGTCATCTGATCTCAAGGGGTGCCCTTCTTCGTGAGGTATGCCTAACACCCCGGCACCGGTGGGGAATTCGCTTGGTTCGTGGGAACATCCGAACACCTTGAAGTACTCGTAGTGAGTTTTGTCCTGGTGCATGACCAATACCCCCCCGAATTCAGCTCCTGCAAGCTCGACTGCTGAGTTCACGATCTTTTGCAGCAAGGAGTCTAAGTCAACATATCCGGCCAGGGCACAGCTCATCTCGATCACGCGGGTCAGCTTGTGCAGATTTCCCGTCGTATACCCCTCGCATATAGCGTCCGAAGATGCGGCTTGGGATTTTGGCTTATTTTGTTTAGCCATTTTGGATATACCTCCATGCTCTCAGTGGAGCGAGAACCCATCTCAGGAAGGGAACTATTCTCTTTGCAGGTTTCCCTTGAAAATAGAACGCTGATCAACGCTGATGCGCGCTGATCAACGCTGGTGCGCGCTGATCAACGCTGATCCCAAAGATATTACTCCGGCAATACGAAGATTCCTGTTGTTAAACCTGATTCATACTATTGATGACTATCCAGCGAGTACCAACTCACGGCGGCAACGGTATGTAAGCGCTTGTTGCCAACAGGATGACGACAGTTGGCAACGAGACGGTAGTGTTCGGTCAACCCTGATTTGAGTGATTAGAGAAATCGCTTAGATCAGGGGTGGGCGTAGGCCCACCTTCGGCACAGAGCGCCCAAGAGTCCGAATTCATTCGGTTGGTGTGTCGGCGCTGGCCAAATCCCTTTTGCAGGGGGGCTGGTGAAACGCCCCCAGTAGCATGCCCCTCTTTTTGGGTACGGGGGTTTGGGGGCTGTCCCCCAAGGAAGAAAACTGAACAAAGGCGAATAATGATTCGCCTCTACAGCAGCCGTCATTAACCAACCCCATCCCTATCACCGTAGCATTGCTCCTTTGACAACTAATACTACAAGAGAATACTCCTCTTGGCAATAAATCGTTTCTCAAGGCGGGCGTTGAAGATTTCTCGTCTCCGGGCACGTGGGGCTTTTTCAGTCCGGGATGAAAGATATAGACTCTGGCGTCTTTGTTTTAGCCACAGAAAAACACAGAATCGTGCAGATTCAAGTTGAAGAGTAAGGGAAAATCCGTGTTAATCCGTGCAATTTGTGGGGAAGATAGCCTGATCGATCCTAAAATGTCACTTTTGCCAGCCTCCAGGAAAGTTCATGTTTGGTGTATGGTTTCCAAAATCTCCAACCCGAAACTGGTGCCGAGAGATTTTGGTGTGATAGTGTCTCAACTGATTGGCGTTTTTAAGTCTTCAACTGACATTTCGTTCGTTGCGGAAAAGATGCTATAATTTTAGGTTGTGGTAAGGCTTTTAGTGAGCTGAGGCCATACTTTGCAAGAGATAGGGATGTAGTGTAAAAATGGTTCTGAGGATTAGCAAGAAGAAAGAAGAAGATCAAGGCAAAATCGTTGCAGGCCTGGAGAAGACCCGGCGGGGCGTCTTTGCCACCATTGGGAGCTTGTTCCAGGCTAATGAGATTGACGGCGAAATGTGGGAAGACTTAGAGGCGCTATTGATCCAGGCTGATCTTGGTGTGGATACATCTTTGCGGTTGGTTGCATCATTGCAGGAAAAAGTCAAACTCTACGGCATTAAGCGGGCTGATGATGCTTACGCTCTCTTGAAAGAAGAGATGACAGGCTTGTTGCAGGAGGCGGAGCCGTGGAGTTTGGACGAACCGCGGCTTCTGCACGTGGTCATGGTGGTCGGTGTCAATGGTTCTGGCAAGACTACCAGCATTGGCAAGCTCGCCTATTACCTGAAAAAACGAGGCCGGCGGGTTGTCTTGGCCGCTGCTGATACTTTTCGGGCCGCTGCTATTGACCAGTTGGAAATATGGGGTGGGCGGGCCGGCGTAGACGTAATTGCCCAAAGCCCCGGAAGTGACCCTGGCGCTGTGGTTTATGATGCTATTC
>WFQT01000102.1 GCA_015486895.1 Anaerolineae bacterium | reverse complement strand
CCTTGACACCGTCCGCTGCTGGCTGGACGGCCGAAGTGTGCATAGCGGGTGGTTGCCAACCGTGGGGTCCGGCGGATACACCAATAGTGGCCAGCCAGGATATTTACGGATTTAATGTGCGCGTCGTCATTCCGAGTGAAGCTACACCGGGACAGCAGGTGATTTTCTCGCTGACAGCCGTTTCTAACGGTGACCAAGCGATTCAACAGACGATGAACTTGGTGGTAACCGTGAACGAGTAGGAGGAACGAGGAATGGAGTTGGAGCTTTTTGTTGGTGTGGCGAAAACCGGCAAGTATGCTACCAGCGAAAGCGGTGATAGCGTGGAGGTCATTGAGCGTCCCCATGGAGGGATATCCTTAGTGTTGGCTGATGGTCAACGGAGCGGCAAGTCGGCGAAACTCATTAGTAATATTGCTGTGCGCAAGGCGATTAGTTTATTAGCCGATGGCGTTCGTGATGGGGCTGCTGGCCGGGCAGCCAACGATTACTTGCGCACCCACCGGCAAGGGAAAGTCTCGGCGGAAATGGTGATGATCTCAGCCGATCTGCGCACCCGCACGTTAGTTATCTCTCGCAATACCCATTGCCCGGTTTACATAGCTAATAGCACGGAGATTGAGCGTTTGTTGGCGCCTTCGCGGCCGTTGGGTTTCTACTCGGATACGAAACCTGCTATCGTGGAGTTTCCTTTCCAGCCAGGTTTGACAGTTGTGGCTTTCAGTGATGGTCTCTTGGCCGCCGGTTCTCGTCGTAGCCGGCAGTTGCAACTGGAACCGTATTTGCTTCGTTTCCAGCGGGAGGGGAGCGGCCGAGCACAGGCATTGGCAGATGAATTATTGACTGCGGCATTGGATTTGGATGAAGGACGGCCAGTAGATGATATAACTCTCGTTGTAGTGAGCCTGGTTCGGGAGAAAGTCGGGCAGAAAATCCGCCGTCTGAGTGTGTTAGTGCCTCTATAGAAACTCTTTCTGCCGGTTGCTCAAGAGGCTGTGATGGCGTGATGGGTTAACCTTTCTGACGTTCTCCGTATCCATGGGTGAGATGGCGAGAGGAAAGGTGATTCGGTGACTGGTGAGACGGCTTGATGATCAGGTAAAAGTTGTCGGCGTCTGTGCAGCCGGCAAGACGACGTTGATAACGTGTTTACGGAGCCTCGGTTATCGTGCCCGACAAATTGCCCAAGAGCACTCCGATGTTCCATCTCTTTGGCGCCGCTTCCGTCCTGCGCAAGTAACACTGTTTTTAGATGCCAGCGATGCTGTTGTGCGGCGCCGTCGTCCAGGAAATGTATTGGTCACGCTGTTGCCAACGGAGAGAAAGAGGCTGCTGGACGTCCGGCAGGGAGCCGATTTCTATCTCCTGACTGATGCACTGACCCCCGAGGAAGTGTGCGACCAGGTATGTCGCTATTTAGAGGCTCATGGCATTTTCCCCCAGGCTTGACGGCAGTACGGCGAGGCGTTGGGGCTGGCTCCGATCGGTGTAAGTAGATGGTATTGCGAAAGATACTTCACCTGGATTTAGACGCTTTCTTTTGCTCTGTGGAGGAATTACAGAACCCATCATTACGCGGCCGGCCTTTTGCTGTTGGCGGGCAACCGGAGGAGCGCGGTGTCGTGGCTGCTTGCTCCTATGCAGCTCGTCGCTACGGGGTGCGTTCTGCCATGCCGATGGGGCGGGCCCTGAAGCTCTGTCCCCACTTGTCCGTTCTTTCTCCCCGCATCGGGCTTTATATAGAATATTCGCGCCAGGTCATGGCACAGTTATGTAAAGTGACTCCGTTCGTGGAGCAAATCTCCATTGACGAAGCTTTCCTGGACGTAACGGCTTTGCCGGAAGTAGGGGAAAACATTGCTCGCCGCCTACAAGCAACTATTCGCCAGACGCTGGATTTGCCCTGCTCCATCGGTGTAGCGACAAATAAGCTGGTGGCCAAGGTTGCTACCGATGTCGGCAAAAGCCGGGCGGTTGGGGTAGGGCCGCCCAATGCGATTCTGGTGGTGCCACCGGGGCAGGAGGCGGCTTTCCTGGCAGCGTTGCCAGTGCAGGCGTTATGGGGCGTGGGGCCAAAAACGGCGGCGAACTTGGCGGCGATCGGTATCGTTACGGTAGGTGATTTGGCAGCTCGCTCGGAGGTGGAACTGGCGCGTCGGTTTGGCAAGTTGGGTTATGCGTTGTGGCATTGGTCCCGAGGGATCGACGACCGTTCAGTTGTGACTTCCCACCGGCCCAAATCGGTGAGCAAGGAGACAACTTTCCCGCGAGATGTCGTCGACGAGATCACTTTGCGATCTATCTTGCACCAACTGGCGGCAGCTGTAGGTCGTCGTTTGCGAAGGAAGCAGGCGCGAGGCTACACAGTTACCGTGAAAATCCGTTGGCCAAACTTCCGCACCATGACCCGGCAGCGGACGTTGCGAGAGTCAACAGACGAAGATGAAGTGATTTTCCAGGTGGCGTGGTCGTTGTTCCGGGAAAACTGGTCTCCCGGTCAACCATTGCGGCTAATAGGGGTAGGCGTACACAGGTTAGAGCAGGTTCCCCGACAGTTGACTTTGTGGGATGTAGCTGCCGACGTGGAAAAGGAGGAGCAATTGCGCCGGACAATGAACGACCTGCGTCAACGTTTTGGTGTCGACGCTGTCCGCTTTGGCAGTTCCTTGACGAAGACCGGGCGAGAGGTGTCCGAAGACAATCAAGAGGAAAGCGGAAGCGTTAATTGACAGCAAGATGAAAGTTTTGTTATACTGTCATTAGTTTCCCTGATGGGAATGATTTTTCGTGTGAGGGGGGATGCGCGTGGCGAAAACTGAAGAAAAACTTGTTGCTGAAGGAACGATCACTGAGGCATTGCCGAATACCTCTTTTAAGGTTACTTTGGACAATGGACACGAGGTACTGGCATATCTCTCCGGGAAAATGCGCAAGCATTATATCCGTGTTTTGATTGGAGATCGCGTTCGGTTAGAAATTTCACCGTACGATTTGAGTCGCGGGCGAATTGTTTATCGTTTTAAGAAGCACACGGCACCGAAGTGAGATAAGCTATTATTCATTTTCTCTTCTATGATGCTTGTTCTCAAAGAGGGATTGACGTTAATTGTCGATCCCTCTTTTATCTTACTGCTGGAGTTTGGCGGGAATGACGTTATAGGCTCGATCAGGCTATCTTTATTAAAGTCTCTTATTTTTCTCTCTGTGTGATCGTACTGCTTCAATCCCATCTTGGTCCAGTCGCCCTAGTCTGTTTGGTTCATTATTTTTTTGCGGCTCTAGGACACGCCCAAATCTATCGGGGCCCGGGACGCTAAAGAAGTACGGCTATGAATATCAAGAGAACTGAACATGTCCAACTCTATCTGCTGAGGCAAGCACGCGCTGTCTGGCAATCAGGTGATGAACAGAAACCTTTGCGCATCCAGCCTAAGCCGTTGCTCCTGCTGGCTTACCTTGCTCTGGGCTGGACACGACCTCACCGTCGTGCACTGCTTCAAGCCTTGTTTTGG